>NZ_MDAW01000095.1:0-263613 GCF_002875385.1 Vibrio sp. 10N.222.52.B12
AGGCGTTACCACACCGACGGGTTCGACGCTGGGTACCGCGGCGATCAACTGGACAGCACAATCGAGTACTCAAACCCAATGGGTGGGTACAGCAGAAGTAGCGTCGGTTGCGGATTCGGTGAAGAGTGTGGCGTTAACGTTGCAAGGCTTTAGTGATGCAACGGGCAATGCCGGTGAGGCATTCACTTCTAGCAAAGCGCTGGTGATGACCCCAACCTTAACCGTTGAAAATATCGGTGATGTTAACGAAGCGAGCGCTGCAAGCGTTGCCGTCAGTGGCGATAGCACACGCTTTGAAACTTCTGACGAACTGACCATCAAAGCGGTCGATACGGACAATAAAGAAGTCACGCAAACCACGACAGCGGCTGCATTGGGTAAATGGAACACGACGCTCGATGTCTCGGGTCTTAAAGACGGCACCATTACGGTGACGGTGAACGGGACTAACGACTTGGAGGCGCCGGCAAAAGAAGCGACGACGACATTTACGTTGACGCAAACCAAGCCGACGGTGGACGACGGTCAAACGTCGATTAACCCAACGTACGCAGTGACGGGTGAGAGCGTGACCGTTACCGCCACGTTCGACAAAGGCGTTACCACACCGACGGGGTCAACGCTGGGTACTGCGGCGATCAACTGGACCGCGCAAGCAGGTACTCAAACCCAATGGGTGGGTACAGCAGAGGTCGCGTCGGTTGCGGATTCGGTGAAGAGTGTGGCGTTAACGCTGCAAGGCTTTGCGGATGCAACGGGCAATACCGGTGAGGCATTCATATCCAGCAAAGTGTTAGCTATGACTCCTACTATCGCTTTTGAAACAGTAAACGATGTCACAGGCCTAACAACAGTAACCGTCAATGGTAGCAGTACTCGTTTCGAGACGGGAGACACAATAGCACTTAAAGCGGTTGATACCGATAGCTTGGAAGTTCTAGGCAGTGCAACAGTGTCACTTGATGGCACATGGACCGTTGATCTTGATTTGTCTACTTTAAAAGATGGAGAAATAGCCGTTTATGCAAATGGTACCAACTCATTATCTGCGACCGCTGATGAGGTGAATACGACATTCAATTACTCTAGTACTACAGCGCTTGTTGCTCCAGATTATTGGGAAAAATATTCCGCGGAGTTACCCTCCCAGAAAGCAGCCTAAAAGAAAGCGAGCATTAAGCTCGCTTTCTTTTTACTTGGTATTAAGTGATCTAAGTCAAACGATTGGCTTTTTCTAATAATTGCGACAAATGACTTAGCGGGCTTTATACAAGGTGAAACATCTAGAATGCCTATGCCAATTTTGTTTTAGGAAGCGGTTAGTGTGATTGTGATGGTTATTTGAAAGATGCTGTGGTGAATATGCCACGTTGAGAATATGTCTTAATATTATATAGTTACACGCAATGCTATACCCCAAGTATAGAGTTCTGCATTAGGTAGTGTGAACTACCTGACGTTTTGTGACTGTGATGAAGCGACACCAGCCTAGCATTGCTTCAAAGTAGTTGCGCTTTTTTGTGAGTGTGACACGCGCTCACCTTTTTATTCATACTTCCTCAGTAGCAATTCATTATCAGTTGTTGCTGAGGAAGGTCATTCCTTCAGAGCCTCTCTCAGAGGTGTCATTTGCCCAATAGAAACTGTTAACTTCTGCTCAAAAATAAAAAAAATCCTTTTATTTGAATCCTTCTTTTTGATTTAAATATCTAGTTATTTTGTCTTTATTTGTAGTTTAAATGACTTATTTGCTAGCGAATGTGTCTTTTGGGTGGCTCTCAGCTTATTTGTTGATTTTTCTATGTGATTGAATGTTATAAATTAAATTAGTAGCATTAGCGCACCAAATCGTACTTGTAAGCCTTATCAGCTTAAATGTCACCGCAACCATATTTACGATGTTGGTTGTGGAGAATTCAAATGCATTTAGTTTGCAAATTTATACCTAGCTCGAAGCTTTCCTCCAGCGAGCTACCTTATGTTCTTACACCAGACGAGTGTATAGGACAGCTTTCGCGTTTGCGAAATTCAGATGACATCCTTAGAAACCTCCCTAAAGAGTTTGCGCAAAAGATTTCTCTTTCTTCTAAAAAAACGACCAGCGGATTGCTAGCAGCGATCAGAGCCGAACTTGGGAAAGGCAGTTGGGTCTCATTATCTTCCTTTGCTCGTAGGTCGCCATTAACGGACTCTCAGTTACAAAGCTTCCCTAGACTTAAATCGCTTGTTGACTCTGTATCTACTTCGAATGAAAGCAAAGTTTTTAAAGCGGGCTACAAGCAGGTTACTGACGATGTTGCTCTAGTTCGCAGTTACACGCATGTACCTTCTGAGCCAAGCCCAGATCAAAAAATCGTTGTTGAGTTTGCAGGGCAGTGGTCTAGTAATGCGGCATGTTTGATGGTGGGTAAAACGGACGCTCAAAAAGAAAAAGTTACTATAGGCAAGGCTGATACAGAAAACAAACACCGCAGCCTCGCGACGTTTAAAGATCTCGAAGCTGAGGGCAAAACGCTCTATATCAAAATCCCTTGTTCTGACCAGCCTCAGCCAATCTTGCTTAAACTCGCAGAGAACCTACAACCCGTTGATAAAGAAACTCAGATGGATGAGTGGGATAACGTGTTGGTGCCTTTGGTTCCTGTTCATAAGAGTGATTCAGGGTATGTATCTATTGATCGCGGTTATATTTATGTCGTTTGGCAATCAGAAGTTTGGCGAGAAATCCAAGTTCAAAATGACGGACGCTTTTCTGATGTCGATCTATCACTCTACCAAAGCACTAAGTCCTCGCCTCAAAGATCGGTCGATATCAGCTTATATGATGAAGACTCCGAAGCATTTCTGTCAGGGGAAGCGTTTCAGCTGTACCAAGACGGTAAAAAAGTCTATGAGGGTGTGTTGGACGAATACGCTTGCGCCCGTGTTTTTGGTCTTACTGGAGAAGAAGTTGAGGTAGTGGTCGCTGATTGGCCTAATGAAGGCGAAACATACACAGAATTACTTCAAACCGAGTTGAGTCCATTTAAGGCTGGAAGTAAAACTAAGAGAGAGCCGCTTGGTGTTCCTTTGCCTCATATTTGGCTTCCATACAAAATAAACGGTAGCGTACAAAGTGATGTTGCTCTCTACTATTCTCTGACTCAACTCAATACTCAGCAACTCAATGAATTAAAGAGCGGGAATAATGAAAAAGCGGTTGAAGTAGACCTCTGTGATTATTCTTCTGCTCACAACTTTGATGCGAGCTCCGAACCTGTGATTTCGCTGCCGAATCTAGATACTCAAGTGCTAAGCAAATCAGATTACAATGTCGTCAGTCAAAAAGAGCAGGGGGTTGCCGCCGCTGTTGTTAACTCCCCAAGCGAAGGCGTCGTAATTACTTATAAAAGTAATCCCCAATGCGATCAACCAGATGATTATTTCCAACTGACGTGTGTTGATGAAACATGGAGCCAAAAGATTTTTTTGCGCGAGGCTGAGTTTGTGGATCAGTATTGCAAAGAAGTCGTGTTTAGTGGTTGGTTACCAGAAGTTAAAAGGGTCAATCTAACCCGTCATTGCCGATCTCATAACTCAGATAAAACGGTCTTAATGTCAGTAATTTATCAAGACATTGAACTCACGGAACTATTATAAAATGAAACGAACAACGTTAAGTATCACGCTTCTTTCGACAGTTATGTTATTAACAGGCTGTGGTGAAGAAAGTAATCAAACTTCGAATACTGCAACAACACAATCCGTAGAAAAAGAACCCGCTCAAAAGGCTTGTTACAACGTTGGTGAAACAACGTCATTCGAACGCAAAGATGTGACAGGACCACGCTGCCAATGGCAAAGTGAGCATAACTTTATTGTTTACTCTGAAGATCTGTCTAAGCCTGAATACCCAGGTACGCTTCCTGTCAAACCAGGTTATGCCGTACGCCGAGCAAAAGAGTGGCCTCGTGAAGACTTATCTGATGCAAGCTCCTATGACAAACCTCGAATTCAGTTTTGGTGGAATAATGTTAAGTTTAACGACCCACTCGTAAATGATTACGAAAACGGCTACAAAATTTGGAGCGTGAAAATTGATGGGACAGATTTACGCTTAGTCACAGATGATATACCAAGTACAGCTTCACCACAGAACTATGTGACGAGTCGTTCACCCAATAATCGTTATGTGGCTTATGCCTATAGCTTTGGTGGGCCTTTGATAAAGGCAATCTTTGACTTAGAAACGCAACAGACCATTCAGCTGGGTAGCGCGAGTACTAAGCCATATTTGGTCTGGGCGGACGATTCTAGCTACATCTATTTCTCAGACGGTTTTAAGCGCTTTAAATACACACTCGCGACGGGAACCAAAGAAGAGGTAGATGTACCGTTGTCTGAAGATACGGTCATTGTAGATGGCAAGTTAATCAATGCTGCGGGCTTGGGGGTTGGGGTTTATGACGCCAAGACACTCAAACGCTTATACACGATTTTACCTGAAAAAGAGTTTGAAGACTCCATCGATATTGAGAAGCGCATCTACCGCCAAATTGCTATCAGCCCCAATGGTAAATATGTATGGGGCATAAACTCGTATCGTAAGGTGCTGATCAATGTTGAGGATCAAACTTGGCTTGCGTTTTCTAAGGAAGGCGATGAAAAGAACGTTTATGCGAAAGTTGTAAATATCAGTAACAACGGTAATGAAACACAGAGAGGAGCAGCAAAAATAACCATAAGACGTTATGGGGCAGATTACCGTTATGAAATGAATGGAAATGGCGCTCAGTCATGGAAGGTGATTCATTCTGGCAGAGTTGCTAAAACCCCAGTGCTTTATAATGCCGATGCTGACGGCGGGCGTTTTCTGGAGGTAGAAAACGATGAGTAATGACCTTAAGTATTTACCAACAGATGTCTATTTGTTTGGTGTCGATTTTCCTAATGTTGGGGATGCACAGAACCCTCGATATAAAGCACTCAACATCGAAAAAGACCTGACTTCATTGGAAGAGTTGAAAAATATCCGCCCTATGTCACGGCTTCCTATTGCCATAAATTTAGGAGAGGAAAGCGCAGCCCTTTGGGCGACAGACGATTTAGGCCGTTTACATGTACTGGGTGATTCTACTCAGAAAAATCAAAAAACCAATATCAATCAGGTTTTGGTACTACGCTCGCCAGTACATGAGTTAGCACAGAAGACGTACAAGCTGTCCTTTCCTGAGTGGTCAATGCTTACAGAGTTAGCGATTGGTGCACAGAGTAAGGCTCGGCCAATCAAAAAGGCGTGTGCAGACCTTGTCTCTATCTTAGAAAAGCTAAAGGGGTATGACGGTGAGCAAACGCTGAACTCGCTAGAAAAAAAAGTGGAATATGCTGTCGCAGAAGTAAAACGCTCACAACTCGCGCCTAAATATGAAGCGGGCACTCAAGCACTACCGGATGAGCAAGTTACATATAACAAATGGTATGACTCTGTTCCCGAGGATGAGTCCATTCGTGGCTTTATTGTACCCACGTTCTCATTTCTCGCAGTAGTATTTTCAACACAAGAGTATGCTGATGCAATTGTTAAAGTTACTCGTTTTGATGAGGAGAGCGGACAGCACCTCAACCTGCAAGACGAAGAAATCATAACGCAAGCACAACTTGACCGAAACAGTGATTCGCATCGTCCAATAGCTTTGTTTCCGTTGGCGTCGGAGGTTTTTACTGATGGCATGTACACCATTGAAGTGGTTTTTGATGTTGACCTCATCGATGAGATACCTGAGTTTGCACAGAATGCCACTAATGTAACCAAAGAGTATGATGAATTTGGTGATGCTACTAGAGTCAGCTACGAGCTACGAGAATACATCACGCTTAGCCAAACGACACCGTTTGGTAAGATCGCGGTTGTTGCGGGCGACATGATCTCACTTGAAGAGTCTTTGATATACCAATTTCCTACGCAGTTTAAAGCTCTACAAGCCTTCCGAATGGGGGAGCTTGAAAACCTAGAGAATAGCGGAACGACTGCCAGTATGAGTGCTGCACTGTGGGAGATTGGCACAAAAGTTACACCAAGTTTGGTTAATGCTGGCATTAATATTCATCAAAATCCCTCAAGTAAACACGACGTGGTTGGAAGTTTAGCAAACACGTTTTGGGGGCAAGTAGATAAGGGCGCATTACCTCCAGCCATGATTTCGGCATTGGAGTTTTCATTTGGGGTATCGGCTACCGCAGCAGCTTACCAAACTCTTCAAGATTTACGCCAAGCGGCATCGGAATCCGAGCGTGCAGCTCAAGTGGGCTTAAAAGCGCTCCTCAAAGAGAAAGGATTTGATAAAAGTAAGTTCTTTACCAAGGTGATTGAACCTGCGAGAAATGGCAATGCCCACGTTGTGGCGGGGAGTGCTGCTAGAACGTGGTTGACAGGTAACGGCAGTGTCAAAAGCTTTTTGTCGCCCTTTGCTGGGGCCGGGCTCAATGCAATTAACACCTTCTATGAGATAAAAGCGATCACTGACAAAAGCGAGCAATTACGCTTAGCAGAAGAGAAAGCTAAACTCAGGAAAAGTTATTTTGAGCAGGTATCACGCGATTATCTGAACTGGGTACCTGTCTGGAAAGAAAGTCTGAAGAGCGGGGAATTACTGCTTAAGCAAATCATAGATAAGTTAGGCGACAATGTAACGTTTACTGACAGTATTCCGAATGACGTTGCTGAAGACAGTGCAATGTTTGTTAAAGACCATAAAGGTGCCGGTTTACGCTTGGTTTTTCCTTTTGATAACAACCAGGTTCAAGCCCCGCACTTGTCGTATTTGGCTGCGGTCGATAAAGAATTATCTAAGATTCCAAATGCCGTTGTTGAAATCGAAGGGCATGCCTGTCAAAACGGTGATTCAGAATATAACCAAAACCTTTCGCAACAGCGAGCGCAGCATGTTGCTGAGTTCTTTTCTTCAGTCAGTGATATTCGATTTTTTGGCGAACGTCGACCGATAGTCGAGGTACCAAACAACGAAATCAAACGCGAAAACGCGCAACTTAATATTAACCGACGTGTTGAAGTTCGAATCTATCTACAAGAGTTTGCGGCGAGAATTCCACCGAGTCGACTCGGCTTTAAGGCTATGGAGCAAGCGCGTTTAGCTCAGTTAGATGCGAACTTGGGAGAAGAAGCAATTGCAAAAGAGCTCAAGCTAGCTATCTTCGAGATGATCGTTGGTATGGCTTGCTATGTTCCGATAATAGGACAGGCAGCAAGAGGCTTTTTCGTTGTCAAAGAAGGCGGGAAAATGCTGATGAGTGGCGCCCAGTTGCTAGACTCTGTGCTCTTCGATTATTACTTGTCTTCCTACAACGAAGCTAGAAAAAGCATATCTGCAATTGAACAGCTTAGCCATGAAACCACAGAAATTATTGATTCATTGGCTGAGATTGATACCCAATTGACTGAGTTGTATTTTACGTCTTCAGATGCGTTAGTTGAGCACTTAGGAAAAGCTACGGGTGCAAAGGAGTTGATTAAGCGCTATCAACGCCGTGCACTTGCTATTAATGGTTTGGTGCTTTTGATTCAAAGAGCTTGTTCTGAGGGCGAACAAGAGTTCACAAAACAGTGGCGAATATTAGCCATCGATGAATACATTCAGCGATATATCGAAACCGACGGCTGGATATTAAACACAGAGTTAAAAGAAAACTTGTGTAACTTGTGGCTCCAAGAACTCATGCGTCGTGAGGGACACAAGCAATTAATTGAAAGTTACGGTGAAGAAATCGCTGAACAAATCATCACTCGTAACAAAGCCAACTATATTGCTCCAAAAAGGAAAGATGTTTCTGGGGCGTTTAATGTCGCGTTTCCAGTACAAGACAAGCTCTATAATCGCGATCAACAACGAGGCTTAGTGGAGTTTGCGACACAGTTTAATGTTGAGTCTAAAAAATTATCAGAAGAGGACCTAGGGTTCGTTAGGTTATTAGTCTCTGAGCCTCATGACAATTCTAAATGGGTCACCTTTGATGAGTGGGAGAAGGCACGATTAAAAGCAAATAAAAAGGTGCGATTATCGCCTTTCCACCGTTTGAAGTGGCAAATGGTGTTAGGCAAACAAAGTCTAAAACAGATGACGTCAAATGTGTTTCAGTGTGAGATGTCTTATCAGCGCACTGATGGTTTACTTAATACCAGTGGACCTAAGTTTAATTTGATGTTCAAACCAATGAAACACGAGGAATTTAGTGTAGACCCCAAAGGTGAGTTGGCCGAATTTTTTGAGGCGGAAAAAGTAGACAGCAAAGTCCTTATTGGTTGTGAGTTTGAGCCGTATTTTTACTTTGGTGATGATGTCTTCTCTGGAGTGAAGCCTTTGATCGCCAAGCATGACTTAGTCGATTATAGCGGCTACTTATCTAAAGTTGCTCTCGGTCCGATTTTTGGGCAGGTGATAAAAATTGACTCCCAACAAGATGTACTCAAAGAATATGTAAACAGCGGTGGCTTCAAAAATATGACCTATGAGTTCACCCTATCTGGAAGCAACTATAAGCTACCAGTACGAGTGGACAAGACTGTCGGACGATTTATTACGTCACCTAGACAGATTCCTGTAGGGGTTGATACAAACCATAACCACACACTCTCTGCTAAATCGGGCTTTATAGCGAACGGAAATAGTGTGTCAGAGAAAGACTTGTTATCGCTAGACTTTGTCTTACATAGTAAAGTTCATAAAGGCCCAACAAAGCCTGTTATCGATAACATTAAACACAGTGCGATTGCGGTCAACTACGGGAATAAACGACAGTTTATGAACGAGGACAGTATGTTCACTACTGCAGATGAGCTAAAAGGCTTTGATTGGACTTCGAATAAGTCATTCGCTATGGAAGTTATGCTTATTGGTGGCAAGCACAGAAAAGAGTCGTATGAGGGACAAAACCTCGAATGGCAGAGTGTTCCAGTTTCACTAAAGCTATCTACCACTTTTGATAATGAAGCCGTATTTGGATCTGAAACTACCGCTGGTCCTGAGTATCTAAGTAACCTTACTTATATTGGGATACTAAAGAAAGACGGTTCTAAATGGACGCTAGATGACAGCGATGTGATTAACAAAAATATAGACGCAGATTTTGTCTCTGAGGCTCTATCCAACATAGACATGGATGAAGATTTCGATGGTAAGGTGGTCTACGTGTCTCGTTTCGAGTTCGCATTTAAAGCGCTGAACGGGCAAGAAATCAAGGGGCTTCGACCATTTGGACCCGTTGTTTCGACATCTGGTCGATTCCAAGAAGCAGTTCTAAAGGTGTCCTCTCTAGTACAACGCAATACAGCGGAAAAAACGCCATTTAAACTTGGAAGCTTTGAGATGTCGTTGGGTAGGCAGTACAAAAATGTAGATGAGTTATCTTATTTTTCTGATTGTGAAGACCCAAGCTATAAAGTTGATAAAGATATGTACATCAACTGGGCAAAACTGAAACCAGCAGAGCGTACAGAACGTTTGGTAACTTGGATTAGAGACCCATACTTGGCGACCATCATTGAAGCGTCGATTCTCAATAAATAAAAAAACCGCCTTCGGGCGGTTTTTCTTTTCTTATCAATGAAAACTGAAGTAGGAGTTCTCGCTTCTCCAATCAACCCGCTGCAGAAATATCGTATTTCTTCATCTTATGGTTGAGGGTACTCATTGGTAGAGCCAGCTGTTCGGCGGCTTTCTTGGTGTGCCAGTTGCAGGCATTTAAGCAGTCGATGATCACTGTGCGCTCGTACTGACTGACCACTTCCTTAAGACCCATCAAGCCATCGTCAGAATCAGAACGCCTTGGTTCTTGAACTGGCTGTTCAGGTTGCTTGGTAACAGGGGAGACAGCATTAACTTCGAAGCTTGGCACATCTTCTGGGATTTGTTCACCAAACTCAATGTGAGTGATGGTTTCAAAATCGGACAGTAGCACTGAGCGTTCGATGATGTTTTTCAGCTCACGCACGTTACCTGGATATGGATAAGCAAGAAGCTGTTTACGGACGTTGGCACTTAACCCAGGTGCTTGCGGTAAACCTAGCGTGTTGGTGGTGTGCTGCACGAAATGTTCTGCGAGAGGAATAATATCTGATTCACGTTCTCTCAAGGGGGGCAGCGTAATCGGGAATACATTCAAGCGATAGAACAAGTCAGCACGGAACCCGCCATCTTTGATCTGCTGCATAAGATTACAGTGGGTTGCGGCGATTACGCGAACGTCGACTTCAATCTCTTTACTGGCGCCGACAGGGCGAACTTTACGTTCTTGTAGCACACGCAGCAATTTTGCCTGCAGTAGCATTGGCATATCACCAATCTCATCTAGGAAAAGCGTGCCGCCGTTGGCTGCTTCAAACAAACCAACCTTGTCTTTGTCTGCGCCAGTGAATGAACCTTTCTTATGCCCAAAAAGTTCCGATTCCAATAACTGCTCTGGAATAGCCGCACAGTTTTGAACGATCAAAGGCTGTTCTGCTCGGTTAGAGTTTTCGTGAATATATTTCGCGATCACCTCTTTACCGGCACCAGTCTCGCCACGTAGTAGAACGTCGACAGGAAGAGATAGCACCTTATCAAGACGATTCAAGACATTGAGCATTTCTTCGCTCTCTGCAATAGGGCCTTGATAGGTTTTTTGAGTGCGCTTTTTGAGCTGAGTGTTCTCGCGGACGAGGGCTTGATTGTCGGCACTGAGGCTTTTAATCACTTGCCCATATTGCTCTAGCCAAACTGCTTGGCGAATATTACTTGCGGCCATACGACAAAACTCAGTGAGTGCAGCCTCATTGTCGATAACACTTAAATCGAGCAAGACCAAGAGTCCAATAGTCTTACTTTCGCTATCAATCAAAGGCCAAGCCAGTAAGTTCTCGCTTTTTAATCCAAGCGTCTGTTCAGTTTGATAAATGCTGTCGCAGTCGTAACCGTTGTACTTATACAACTCGTTGATCAATACCACTTCACCATTGCGAATGGCAAAGTTAAATGGGTCGTTCTCACTGGCGGAATCGATCTGCAATGCTTCCCAAGGGTGGGAAACAATCGTTTTATCGTTATGGTGAGCGGTACTTGGAATCAACGCCTGACCAGTCTGGTCCAAAACATAAATGATGCCGTGCTTTGCGAGGGTCATTTGTCTCGCAGCGGTCAACACAGCATCCAAGGTTTGAGTAAGCTGGCTGCGATCAGCCAAAGATTGACTGATCGCAAGTAGGGCGTTGCTAAGTTCGCTATGGTTAGCTGAACGCATAGGTTAGTGTTCCTTGCTCATCGACAGACACTTCGATTTGCGTATGTGAATCATCCTTGTCATGCACTAGTAGCTGAGTCGAGAGCTGAGGCAGTAACTGACGGTTGATAACCGCGTCGATGTTACGCGCGCCCGTTTCAGCAAGGCGACAGTTACCTAGTACGAACTCAACCAAACTTTCTTCATAGCTCAGAGACAGCTTGTGATGGCTCTGTAGACGCTGAGAAACTTTGTTCAGCTTATGGTGAATGATTTCTGTCATTGCTTCATCAGACAGCGGAACAAACGGAAGCACAGACATACGCGCCAACAGCGCCGGTTTGAAGTGTTGGTTCAAAGTCGGGCGGATAGCTTCTGCGATGATGTTTGCATCGATGTCTTTGGATTGATGAACCAAAGATTCAATCTCGTGCGTCGCAAGGTTACTGGTCATGATGATCAGCGTGTTCTTGAAATCGATGGTTCGGCCTTCGCCGTCGTTCAGCGTACCTTTGTCGAACACTTGGTAGAACAGGTTCAGCACTTCTGGATCGGCTTTTTCAACTTCATCAAGAAGTACAACAGAATATGGACGTTGACGTACCGCTTCTGTCAGCATGCCGCCTTCACCGTAACCTACGTAACCCGGAGGTGAACCAATTAGGCGAGATACCGTGTGCTTCTCTTGGAACTCAGACATGTTGATGGTCGTCATAAAGCGCTCGCCACCAAACATTTGATCAGCGATCGCACGAGCAGTTTCGGTTTTACCTACACCACTTGGGCCAACCAGCAGGAATACGCCTGTCGGTGCATCTGGGTTGCCTAATCCTGCTTTTGCGGTTTGAATGCCTTCAGACAGTGCATCGATAGCGTATTCTTGGCCTTTGATGCTCTGTGTTAGGCTTTCTTTCAGTTTTAGCGTGGTTTCTGCTTCGTCTTGAAGCATCTTACCCATTGGAATACCAGTCCAGTCCGAGATCACGTGGCTGACTTCATCTGGACCAACTTCAAAGTGAACCAATGGGTTGCCATTGCGGATTGCATCTAACTGCTCTTGGCAGGCTGAAATTGCAATGCGAACTGCTTCTTCATCCATTTCTGCATATTGAGAAACGTCTTGCTCTTGTTCTGAATCTTCTTCTGCAACAAGCTCTTCTTCATTTGTTTCGCCAAAGACTAGTTCATGCAAGCGAGAGCGTAGAGCAATCATCTCTTGGATCTGCTCTTTTTCTTTTTGCCATTGCGTTTCTTGTTCTGCTAGCTCTTCTTTCGTTGTTTCCATTGCCAGTTTTAGGTCTGGAATGTTAGCAAGGCTGTGCTTGTCGCCAGTTTGCTGCAGAGCATCACGCTCGAGTGCTTCAAGCTCGCGCTGTTGAGCTGCAAGTTCTTGCTGAAGGGTCTCAACAGAAGCAGGAATAGCATTCAGGCTGATGTTCACTCGTGCACACGCCGTATCTAGCACATCGATCGCTTTGTCTGGCAGTTGACGGCCAGAGATGTAACGCGCAGAAAGCGCTGCCGCAGCAGTGATCGCGTCGTCACGCACGTAAACGTTGTGTGATTTCTCATAAGCAGGGCGCAGACCACGAATGATCAATGCTGCTTGTTCAGGAGACGGCTCGTCGAGTTTTACCAATTGGAAACGACGCGCGAGGGCAGGATCTTTCTCGAAGTACTTCTTGTATTCCGACCATGTTGTCGCTGCGATGGTTTTCACTTCACCGCGTGCTAGGGCAGGTTTTAACAAGTTTGCAGCGTCGCTGCCGCCCGCTTGGTTACCACCACCAACAAGGGTGTGCGCTTCATCGATGAAAAGAATGATAGGGGTTGGCGAGTTTTTCACTTCATCCAATACCGCGTTTAGGCGTTTTTCGAATTCACCTTTTACGCTTGCGCCAGCTTGTAGAAGCCCCATGTCTAGGCCGTAAAGCTCAACACCTTTGAGGTTGTCTGGTACGTCACCTTGTACAATCTTAAGTGCTAAGCCTTCTACTACTGCGGTTTTACCAACGCCCGGCTCACCAACAGCAATAGGGTTGTTTTTACGTCGACGAGCAAGAATGTCTACGATTTGGCGGATTTCTTGGTCACGGCAGAAAACAGGATCGATTTCGCCTTTGCGTGCTTTACCCGTAAAGTCGGTCGTGAACTTGCTCAGTGCTGAACCATCTTCACGAGCTTGCGTTTTCTCGGAAGTCGCGACTTGCGCCTCAATAGAGTGGCTTGTTAGCTCTGCAAAATTACGCTTAAGGCTGTCAGGGTTTACGGCTTCAAGGATAGAGGCGTAACCGTGTTGGCCGTAACGTAGAGGATTGCTAACAAGAGTAAGGAGTAGGGCGCCAGAGCGGATTTGTGTTTCGGATAGATCTAAAGAAGAAACCAGCCAACTTTCTTGTAACCATTCGATTAATAAAGCAGAAAAAACAGGTTTGCTGCCATTTCCCTTGGCGTTGGTGTCGAGGGTGGATCGAATCGATTGTCTTAGCAAGTTCTCAGAACAATCAAAATGACTTAATAAGACGTCAAAATCACTATTTGGCCTTTCTAATAGACTCAGTAAATAATGCTCGATTTGAACTTCGGTTGCTTTTTCAGAAACTGCAAGTGCAGCTGCGTCTTCTAATGCCACTTTTGCAATAGGGTGGAGACGCTGAATTAATGAAGAAAGGTTTATATTTATCATAGCCATTTTATTCTTTAGAGGAAAAGAGGTAGCGGCTATTATACTAAAAGTGATAACACTCTTTTTTTATCAAGATATTTTGCCTAGCGTTTGTTGGTGATTTTAATGACAAAATTAGTGGGAATATTTACGGTTGATTATCTTGGTTTGTCATACTGAATTAATTCTTAGTTAATATGACTAAATAGATAGTTTTATTAACTTTATTCTGTTCTTGCTATATGGTTATTTTCACTTTTTATTATTGAAACAATTTATTATTATCGATTTCCAACTTTTTGGTTTTTTATCCAATAAATTGTACTTAATAAATTGATAAATAAAGCCCATTTTTAGCTAAGTGTTTGTATTGTAAGGTTTATAAAAGTTGGCATGGAGTTTGATTATACTAAGTAGTCGCGGTGATAAGCGATTTGGTGATTTAAACAAAACAGATTTTAGAAAAGGAAATAACGATGCCAACTCCAGCATATATGTCTATCAAAGGTGAAACTCAAGGTCACATCACTAAAGATACTTACTCTGCAGATTCTGTAGGTAACACATGGCAAGAAGCTCACGTTGATGAGTTCCTAGTACAAGAACTTGATCACGTACTAACAGTGCCACGTGACCCACAAAGCGGTCAGCCAACTGGTCAACGTGTACACCGCCCAGTTGTTGTAACTAAAGTTCAAGACCGTTCTTCTCCGCTACTATTCAACGCACTAGTTTCTGGCGAAAAACTTCCTGAGTGTGTGATTCGTTTCTACCGTACTTCAGTTCAAGGTAAGCAAGAGCACTACTACTCAATCAAACTGATTGATGCGCTACTTGTAGATATCCAAACTCGTATGAACCACTGTCAAGACGCTGCAACAGCAGACCGCGTGACAGAAGAAGTTCTTAAGCTGACTTACCGTGCAATCGAAGTAACTCACGAAAACTGTGGTACAGCTGGTAACGACGACTGGCGTGCTCCACGCGAAGCATAATTGCTTTTTGCGTAAAGATTCAGGGCCAACAATTGTTGGCCCTAATTCGATTATTTGTATCAGGTAAAAGATATGGTGAATGACGTAGAATTTAAATTTGCAGTGCCAGGGTGTGGGCACGACTTTCGAGTAGAAAGCTTTCAAGTGAATGAAGAGCTTTCGAAGCCTTTTCACATCAGTCTCTCATTACTTTCACTTGATCCAGATATTTCTTTTGATGCCTTGATTCGTAAAGCTGGCACGTTAACTCTTTATGGACAGGGTGTAGGTGCTGCACGCGTATTCAACGGGGTAGTAAACGAAGTTCGTTACCTAGGTACGGGTCGTCGCTTCTCTCGTTATCAATTGGTTCTGGTTCCTCAAGCTTGGTTCTTATCTCAGCGTCAAGACTGTCGCATCTTCCAGCAGAAATCTGCGAAAGACATCATCACGGACGTGCTTGATGATGGCGCAGTTACCGACTATCGATTTGAAGTCTCGGGTACTTATCCTCCGAAAGAATACGTACTGCAATATCGTGAATCTGACCTTCAGTTCGTTCAGCGAATGATGGCAGAACACGGTATGTGGTATTACTTTGATCACACTGATGCGAACCACACCATGGTGATTGTGGATAGCAACGATGCTATTGCGCCTTTGGTGAGCTCTCCTATCAACGCTTCTTATATTGGACCGATTGTTTACCACGCTGATGGCGGCGGTGTTGCTGATCGCGAGCACATCTCTGATCTTGAGCTTGTTAACCGCGTACGAACGGGTCAGGTTACGTACACGGACTACAACTACGAGCAGCCAAAGATTCCACAAGAGATGACGCATGCAGGTGATCTCGACCAAGATCTCAAGCAGTTTGATTATCCGGGTCGTTATGTTGATCCTGCAATGGGGCAGGTGAGAACGACTGAATGGATGTCTGAGCACATTGTTGATAATCAACAAGTTGAAGCAAGCAGTGATGTGATGCGTTTGGCATCCGGCTACAGCTTCAACATCAGTGATCACCCTCGTTCGGCGATCAACCGTGATTACATCATGTTATCAGTGATGCACACAGGACAAGACCCACAAGTGCATGAGGACGAAACAAGTGGTATGCCAACTACGTACTACAACCAGTTCTCTTGCATCCCTCGCGACGTGGTATTCAAAGCTCCTAAACTGGCGGCTCCGCTTGTAGACGGCCCTCAAACGGCGGTAGTGGTTGGTCCAGCAGGCGAAGAGATCTACACCGATAAGCTTGGACGAATCAAAGTTCAGTTCCACTGGGATCGTTACGGCGATAACGATGAGCACGCAAGCTGCTGGATTCGCGTAAGCCAATCTATGGCTGCTCCAACGTGGGGTGCGGTTTATTTGCCACGTATTGGCCATGAAGTTGTCGTTACCTTCCTTGAGGGAGACCCAGACCGACCGCTTGTAACAGGCGCGGTGTACAATGGCCTGCATTTCCCTCCGTACTCATTGCCAGAAAACAAAACGCGTACCACGTTCCGTACTCAAACGCACAAAGGCACTGGTTACAACGAGCTGAGCTTTGAAGATGAAGCGAACCAAGAAGAAGTCTACATTCACGCTCAAAAAGACATGTCGACGAAGGTACTCAACAACCGTTACCGAGACATCGGTCAGGATGAGTTCTTAAAGGTCGCGCGTCACCAAACTAATGAAGTGCATGGTGACCATAAAGAAACTATTGATGGCCACAAGACAACACAAGTAAACAGCACGTTTACTGAGACGGTAGAACAAGACGTCACTGTGACTTACAACGCCAATGAAACTCAGTATGTGAAAAACAATTCTGATTTGGAAATTGGTGATAACCGTACAACCAAGATCGGCAAGAATGACGACTTGGATGTGGGTGAAAACAGCAACCTGACTGTCGGCGCTTCTAAGAGCTCTGATGTTGGTGCTGACGATAATCAAACGGTAGGTGGTAACTTAACCGTATCGGTGAAAGGTAACACGTCTTACAAAGCCGATGGTGCGACGCAAATCATCAGTGGTGACAAGATTGTATTGAAAACCGGTGGTTCTTCATTAGTGATGAACAGTGACGGTTCAATCAAGCTTTCTGGTTCTTCAATCACCATTGAAGGCAGCGATAAAGTCGTCGTGAAAGGTGGTAACGTAGCGATTAACTAATGATGGAAAAACAACCTCTTATTGCAGAAACCATCACGAAACAGCAAGCCGAATCACCGGCTTGCTTTTCGCGTTTTGGAACCATAGTCGCCATTAACGAGTCAACGGGCAGTGTCCGTGTCGATTTTGATGGTAATCCATTCAATCAGCCGCTCACTGCAAGGTTAGGGCGTGGCTTTCGTCGCAGTGAATTACAAATGGCAATAGATAATAAACTGAGTTGCCGTATCGAATTTATGAACGACGACTTAAGCTTGCCTCTCGTGACGGACATTTTTTTCTCTATTCTGAATGACTCTGACGAGTTCGTGTTGAGAGCGAAAAAGATGGTGATAGAAACCGAACAAGAACTGATCGTCAAAAGTGGCGAGACAGAAACGCGCTACAGTGGGCGTGATGGCCGAATTACGACGAAAGCGAAATACGTCACCTCACAAGCAGAAAAAGCTCAAAAGATTCAAGGCGGAACGATCGCAATTAACTAGTTACCTCGAGTTAGCTACTTACTGTGAGTTAACTAATTGTTTCGAGTTAACTAACTGTTTCGTGTTAACTAATTGTAATCGCGTTATCGCACGCTAATAACGGATAAGTAGATGCGACAAAGAATCGGTGTTGAACACCTAAATGCCCCCATAACTAACCAGCTCGTTGAAAGCGCTTTAGCAAAAGCAGAGAAGGCGACCAACGAGCTTTCCCAATTGCCGGCATCTTGGCTGGGTTTCTGTAATGAAAAGTTATCGATAGCATCCGAGAGTCTCGGTTTTTTACTCAAACAACGTGTCCAAATCCACAAACGTGGTTACCCAAGCCGAGAGATTGAGTATCTCAAATTGATAGAACGTCAGATTGAAGAGCTCAAACAGGTTTATCTCTCGTTCTATCGACTTACCCCAGGGCTGTTCCATCAACTAAAAAAACAAGAACCAGAAATTTATGTTTGGCTCGCGCTACAGAATGAACTTGGTTCAGATATTGATAATCTATTAGTTGGCTTATCGGTACTTGAAGAGTTAGATAGCAACACTGCGATGGTGTTTGTGACTCAATCGCCCGTTGAACACCTCGACAGTGTGATGTCAGAACTGATTGAAGGTAACTCGAAAACAAGCGCGTTTTATTTTGAATGCTTACGTGTAAGGCAAGCATTAAGCGTTGCTCTGATCAAGCGCTGGCATAAAGCGGAAATCATTCGTTCCAATGTCGCATTACCCCTGTTGGCATTACAAGATGTAGAAGAGGGCATTGAGTGGATTGATGAGCATGCGAATGGTGAGCAGTATCTGTTCGAACGCTTGATCACCAAACGTGATAGAAGCACTTGGTTCCGCCAGTGTTTTGGTATTGAACCGAGTGGATTGCCTTCGGCACAAGTGCTGACTTTCGCCAAACTTTTGGAGCTCAAAGAGTTTGAATCCTTTGATATATCTTCATCGCTGGCACCTGTTGATTTTGCACTAACGGGTGATTGGAAATTGGTGCCTGAGATCATCGAGCAGTTAGAACGACTAGAAGAAGATGAAGGCGAGGTTTGGATTCAAGCCCTGTATGTCGTCTACGGAAAGCTCCTTCCTCTTACTCCTCAAGAAGTGGGTGTTGATTATGAGTGGGAAGAGATTGTCGATTTACTCAATGAGTGGCTTGAAGACGACAAGTACGTTCAAAACTTACCAAGTCGTTTGGGGTATTCACTGAGTTTCGAATCTACTTTGGCAGCAATGCAAGATGCCAATATAGACGTGATGTTTCGTGATTGGCTATGGCGACAACTCTGTATTCAATCTAGGGCTTATGTGCCTTGGGATATGGCGATGCCAATTCACCAACAAGATTGGAACTTCAACAACTTAAAAGCAGCACCTTCTGCGAGCGAACGATTCAACTTAAGGAATAGCAATGCAGTTATGGGACATTGAAGCGCACCCCGAGCTATCGCTTAAAGGGCGCTTTCAGCGTGATGAAAACGGCGATGAAGTGTGGGTTGTTGTCGCGAAGCGTACTTGGCAGTTTGATGGTGCAGTATGGCATGAGTTGGGCGAAAGCGAGATTTTTGATGATCCTCAATATTTAGGAGAAGAAGGCTTCTCAGCAATGAAAATGGACTATGAATTCGCCTATACCAAAACTAATACTGACGTGCTGGTCTACGGAAAGGCGCGCAGTTATGCGAAGAAACCGGTGACTTACCAAGAGTGCCGCGTGTTGATTGATGGCCATATCGACAAGACACTTGCTATTCACGGGGAACGTGTATGGGTAGAGCATGGTGGCAGTATTACGCTCAGCAAACCGATTCCTTTCATCGAAAAAGACATTGACTATACCTGTGCCATTGGCGGTGACTTACGGAACCGTATTGGTGGCGGTGTTGCCGATTCCAGTAAAGAATTAGTTGAGCAAAAGGTGCCTTCGGTGTTTTATCCAAAAGAAGATTGGAGTGCGACAGGGAAAAAACTGCGTGTGGCCGGTTTTGGGCCGATACCTCCGTTCTTTGAATCTCGTCAAAAGTTGGCGGGTACGTTTGATGACGATTGGATTGAAAACCGCAAACCAATGTTACCGGTCGACTTCGATAGACGCTTTTTCCAAAGCGCACCTGTTGACCAACAATGTAAAGGTTTCCTTCACGGTGGTGAACGTTTGATGATGAGTGGCTTTTGTCATGACGATACGATTTCATTTCGTATCCCTAAAGAAAAATACCGTGCGCTTGCTACGTTCAAACAAGATACTTATCAAGCCGATATGTCGATGTATACCCTATTTGTCGATGCTGAAAAGAAAACGATTTCAATCAGTTATACCTCCGCATTTCCTTGTCAGGGGAAAGAACACCTGTTGGTATCAACGTCCATCACGAAACTGGCAGAGGTAAGTGAGCATGCATAATTCGACAGGCCGCTATGTCTTAGGAATGGAAGTGATGACGCCGATGGGCATGAACCTCGATATCTCAAGCAGTGTCGCTCATGCTGATTTAGCCAGATTTGAACAAATCGTTGGAGAAGACGGGATTGAGCGCTTTACCTACGCGAAAATCGAATACACCAAAGACTCTGAGTTGTTAGAAAAAACGTGTGAGATAACGAGTTATCTACTCGATTCTTTATTGATGCAGTTACCGCGTTCTTTGAAACCGATTCCATTATTGATCGCCGTGCCAAGCTCTGTCTCTCTAGTAAAGGTGCAGGAATGGCTTGGTGAAAGTGACTATTCTGACTTTCTTTCTGTGGTCCAAGCAGTGCATGCAAGCGGGCCTAGCTTTGTGCTACAAGCCATGAAATCACTCGATAAATACGACGCCATGATGTGTGTGAGTGTCGATTCGTTAGTGAGCTCTCTTGACTCGTTAATAAGTGAAGCAATGGTTATGAGTACCAATAATCCATGGGGCGTTATTCCAAGTGAAGGTGGTGCGGGGTTGATTCTGTGTCGAAGAAATACAGTAGAAACATTAAAACTCAACCCCCAAGCGCAATTAGGCTATATCGATACGGAATTAAATTCGTCAGATAGAAGAGGGATGTTTCGGTTGGTTCAACGTTCAAGTAAAAAACTGGCATCCTTTGGTGAGGTTTTTTCGGATATGTCAAACTTACGTGCTCACACTGAAGATTATGGTTTCGCTTTGGGTGCAAAGGCGGAACGCTTTACTTATCCAGAACAACCTCAACTTATCAATGAGTTATGGGGAACGATGGGAAGCTCATCTTCGCTTGCTTTGGTCGCTTATGCTGTTAAAAACCACCACTTTAACCAACCTACATCATTGCTGATGTTTGATTTTAATGGTGATAAAGGGCTACTCCAATTATTAGCCTGTTAATTGGATCACACACTTATAAATAGTGAAATAGGCAAAGTTTTTATGATCGGTATTTAAGATGTCAAAACAAGGGAACTAATGTAGTGAAAGCGTAAGTCAAAGCGACTTATAAATTAGTAATTATCACTAAAGTAATAGACTTACTGTTCGTTTTAAATACCAGCCTTGAAACAAGGTTGTTTCAGCCAATATTATTTCTCTCTAATAATATTTGTTCGATGAAAGAGTGCAGAGTGTCTGATAAGCAGGGAGCAGCCAAAGGATATATTAATCAATTGGTTGTTAAAGCCATTGAGAAAAAGAAACAGAACGAGCAAAGATTGGCGCAAAAAAATAAGCCAAAGCTTGAGTACGTTCTTTTTTCGCAATTTGATGTACTAGACACGCTGTCTTCAAAAAATGGTAGAACTACGGTTTACCATCTCGCCAAGAAAGGCCAGCCAGAAAAACAAATCTGCTGCAAAGTCGTCAATGAAGAGGCGCCAGAAGTTGCCAGCAAAATGTTGGTAAATGAAGCCAGTCGACTAGAGATTTCCCAGCATCCAAGTGTTGCTGAGTTTATTAAAGTCGGCAACGAGTTCGAACGTCCGTATTTGATGTATGAGTGGATTCAAGGCGAATCTCTCGCAGAAAAAATGGAACGTCACTCGACTAAGGGCTTTCGTCACGATCACATTGCTTGGCTCGTGTATCAACTGGCTGGCGCGCTTGAGTTTATGCACACCAGAGGCATCTGCCATCTCGATATCAAACCATCAAATGTGCTTGTCAGTGAGGGCGATTACGTCAAGCTGGTTGATTTTGGTGCGGCTCGTTATATTGGTGAGACTGAGACACATGCCGAAGCCAGTCTGAGTTACGCTTCGCCGCTTTATCTAGAGACAGGCACAACCGAGCCACAAGACGACGTATATTCTCTAGCTTTACTAACCGGACATCTATTTATCGGTGCTATTTTTGGTGATGCTTGGCATAAACAGTTAAAAGATCGCAAGCGACCTGCACTCATTCCCAACCACATTTGGAAGCTGCTGAAGCAAGTCATCAATAATCCGAGAGGGCATGGCTATACAGCCATCTCATTTGCCCAACAGCTCGCACGTATTGATACGCAGTCGATTGATTCACAATCAAACGCGCCAATTTTTAGTAGCTTACGCAATGCAGATTTATTACTGACGCATTGCAAACCGCAAGATAAGTCTGGCTATGGACGTTTCAAAATTTTAGAGGCGAGTTTGGTGCTCAGCGTGATTGCGATTACTGGCAGCTACTTGTACCAACAAAACCAGCCAGAATGGAAAACCATTGTTAAGTCTGAGCCATCGATTTCACAGACTGAAACACCTTTGGTTAGTACGATCAAGCCAGCACAGACGGCCTCTTTCTTAGCGCAGCCACCCTGGGATATTGAATTCGCTCTTAATGATATGGAAAAGAACGTGGTGACTACTGCGCCATATCGTGAAGCTTTCCAAGTGCAACAGATGAAACTGTCTAAGTTGTACAAGAAGAACCAAAGCCAGTTGACCGCTTATCAAGACTTAGCGGATGACTTACCAAAAACCTTAGTCGATATTCGCAAAGAGTTGGTTACGTTGCGTGAGAAGCTTGTCGATGATGGAGCGCTGTTTCCTTATGCTGATAAAACCCTGACCAAAGTGATGGCAGGTTTGAACGTTGCTGCGGTTGATTCAATGAAACTGTCTGCCGTTGCGGGCAGCAAAGATGAGCAAATCACTAATTTGATTTTATCGGGTGAAGCGAAGCAAGCAGATGATGAAATGAAAGCGGCTTGGTTACTCAATCAGTCAGAAGCTTATTTCTACAGCCAGGTACTGCCGAAACGAGTCTTAGAAAGCATTAATGAATCCATTGAGCAACATGCGAAGGACCACTACTACACCAAAGCGATTGACGAAGCGAAAGCCGCAAAAGCTTACTTTGGTAATTCGCCAGAACTCAGTAAAAAAGTGAAAGATCTGATTGTCGCAAGAAGTGAATTCATCTTGTTTAGCACAGTGACAGAACAGTCCATTTTTGATCAGCAAAAACTGCATGACTCACTGGCGGATCTAGAGCGTAACGCACCCAAAAAATTCAGTGAGATTACCGAGCTACTTAACGGTATGGCATCAGATTCCATCGACAAAAGTCATCAACTGTCTAAACCAGCACGTGGTGCGATCGCTGTGGAAAGAGCCATTAAAGATTATCTTTTATCTGAAGGGCGAGGTTAGTGATGTCAGTGATTGATATTGAACGTTTGCTTACGCCAATTTCAGACGCAAATCCAGTCGGTGAAGACGCGCGTTACGAGTTTTGCTACGAAATGATGGAAGCCGAAGTGAAGAAGTTTGGCTCTTTGTTTGGGGAAACTGTGGAATGGGGTGTCGTCAAAACGCACGCTACCGAGGTTCTTGAACATCACAGCAAAGATCTTAAGGCGATTTGTTATCTCATTCGTGCACTTACAGAAGAGTCAGACTTGCAAGGTTTTGAACAGGGCTTGCAGCTGCTTAATGGGGCGTTAACGAAGTTTGGTGCGAATCTTTACCCAACCAGAAAGCGAGGTAGAGATGGCGCCGTTGAGTGGTTAAACCATCAGTTTAAACTGGTAAGCGGTAAATTAGCGGAAAGTACACAACCTTGGGAGCTTGTCTCTCGTTGTATCAGTACGATTGAAGACGTACAGCGCCAGTTTGATGATGTTTTCCAAGATTCAGAGGCGGATTTCTTTGAGATTCGTACCCAGCTGAATATCTTATCGCAACAAGCTGGAGCGGACTCTCACGAGGCGGGTACGACATCTTCAGCGGAACAAAGTGCGTCCGCTCAATCTGTACAAGCGGAAAACGCAGAAGAAGCCCCTAGGCCAGTAGCGGAGCAACCATCAAGCAGTCAAAGCGTATCGGTTGTAGCTAAACCGAAAGTGGCCAAAAAAGCCGCGGCGCCGGAGGTTGATGTTGATACGGATTTCTCCTCACCAACTGCTTCTAAACGCACCTTGAAGAAGGTTGCGGAGGTCATGCTTTATTCCAACGCGAGCGATCCACTTGCCTATCGAATTTATCGTCATCTGACTTGGGATGACATTGATGACTTACCCGATCATCAAAACAACGAAACACCGCTCAGTTTAGCGGTCTCTTCCGATCAACAAGCGGAGTATCGTGACAAGGCCAACCAAGAAAGTGATATCGATACGATTAAGCGTTTAGAGCGCACACTAACCGATGCGCCTTTTTGGCTGACGGGCCACTTCTATGTCTATTCAATGCTCACCAATCTGGGCTTTGACGATGCCGCAACGGCGGTGAAGCAAGAGGTGAGACGTTTCGTTGAATCACTGGAAGGCATTGAACACCTTTCATTTAAGAATTCTATACCATTTGCGGACGAAGCAACTTTGGCTTGGTTATCGACTCAAGTTGCAGGTTCATCGGGCTCGCCAGCGGTCATTCAGACCGTGGTGATTACCGAGGACGATTCGTCGCTAATGGAGGATATCACCCTAGAAAACCTAGGGGAGCGTGCTGCAGAACTTGCTCGCAAACTCGAACTGGATAGCTCGGGACGTGGGCAATTTTTGCTGTATTTACAATTGATAACAGCTTACCAGTCTGTTGGATTATACCCGTTGTGCTTGCCGTATCTTGAGAAGGGTTGGGATGTACATCAGGAATTTAATCTTGAGAGCTGGGAACCACACTTATCTTTGCAACTAAAAGACCTAATTCGAAAAACACTCCATCCGTTATTCCGAACCAAGGATCTTTTACCTGCCAAGTATGAACAGTGGAAAGCAATTTATGACTGATTACAGAGTTAGATAAGGAACTAATTATGTCACGTGACGGCTCGGTGGCTCCTAAAGAGCGAATTAATATCCGTTATGTTCCAGCAACTGGTGATACGCAAGACGACGTTGAACTGCCGCTGAGCATGATGGTGGTTGGTGACTTTACTGCACGTGCAGATGAGACGCCAATCGAAGAACGTACGCCAATCAATATCGACAAAGACAACTTTAACGAAGTGCTAGAAGGCATGTCTCCAAACGTTAGAGTAAACGTTGAAAACCGCCTTTCTGATGAAGAAGGTGCGCAAATCGGTGTTGATCTAACGTTTGAAAACATGAAGGACTTCTCTCCTGAAGCGATCGCGAAAAGCGTACCAGAGCTAAATAGTCTGCTCGAGCTTCGCGAAGCCTTGGTTGCATTGAAAGGTCCTCTAGGTAACGTTCCTGCGTTCCGTAAGAAGATCGCATCGGTTCTTCAAGATGAAGAAGCGAGAAAGAAACTGTTGGATGAACTAAGCATTGGCAACGACCAAGAAGCGAAAGAAGAGTAAGGGATATCATGTCTGCAGAAGCACAAGCGCCAGAACAAGAAGCAGCCTTAGTTGAATCAGGGTCACTTCTGGATAGCATTCTTAACGAAACTCGTTTAAAGCCAAGTGATGAAGGTTTTGATGTTGCAAAACGCGGCGTAGAAGCATTCATCAGTGAGCTACTAAGCAGTTCGACCACAGAGAAAGTCGATCAATCTTTGGTTGACCTGATGATCTCTGAAATCGACCAAAAATTGTCAAAGCAAGTTGATGCCATTCTTCACAACGAAGAAGTGCAAGCCATCGAATCGACGTGGCGTGGTCTTAAGTACCTAGTTGACCATACTGACTTCCGTGAGAACATTCAGATTGAACTGATCTCTGCGAAGAAAGATGAAGTACTAGACGATTTCGAAGACGCACCAGAAGTGGTGAAGTCTGGTCTATACAAACAGATCTACACTCGTGAATACGGTCAATTTGGTGGTAAACCTGTTGGCGCGGTAATCTGTGATTACGACCTGTCTGCATCATCTCCAGACATCAAACTGATGGAATACATGGCGAACGTAGGTGCGATGTCTCACGCACCGTTTATCACGTCTGCATCTTCTAAGTTCTTTGGCCTAGACAGCTACGAAGAGCTACCAAACCTAAAAGACCTTAAGTCTGTATTTGAAGGCCCACAATACACGAAATGGCGTGGCCTGCGTGAGCACGAAGACGCACGTTACCTAGGTCTGTGTACGTCTCGCTTCATGCTTCGTACGCCTTACTCGGTAGAAGATAACCCAATCAAAGCATTTGATTACGACGAGCAAGTAACAGACAGCCACGACAACTACCTATGGGGTAACTCAGCGTACGCTATGGCGTCTAAGATCAGCGAATCTTTCGCTAAATACCGCTGGTGTCCAAACATCATTGGTCCTCAAAGTGGTGGTGCGGTTCAAGATCTACCGGTTTACAACTTTGAAGCGATGGGCCAAATCGAAACTAAGATCCCAACTGAGATTCTTGTTTCTGACCGTCGTGAATACGAACTGGCAGAAGAGGGCTTTATTGCGCTAACGATGCGTAAAGGTTCTGACAACGCGGCATTCTTCTCGGCGAACTCTATTCAAAAACCAAAAGTGTTTGCGAATACGCCAGAAGGTAAGCAAGCAGAGATGAACTACAAGTTGGGCACACAGTTGCCTTACATGTTCATCATCAACCGTCTAGCACACTACATCAAAGTGCTACAGCGTGAGCAAATCGGTTCTTGGAAAGAGCGTTCTGACCTAGAAATCGAATTGAACAAGTGGATTCGTCAGTACGTATCTGATCAGGAAAACCCGCCAGCAGAAGTACGTGGTCGTCGTCCACTACGTGCTGCGAAGGTTGAGGTATCAGACGTAGAAGGCGATCCAGGTTGGTACAAAGTATCAATGTCTGTACGTCCTCACTTTAAGTACATGGGCGCAAGCTTTGACTTGTCACTAGTTGGCAAGCTAGACCAATAACCCATTGCTGATAATATCAAGCAGCCAGTGAAGACTGGCTGCTTTTTTCGTAGGACCGGATATGGAAAAAGGTTATCGTCTTTTAGAGCGCATCGAGCTTGGTGAGCCCAAAAACTGCTACGAGAAAGTCGTTTCTCATCGTCATTTAATCGAATCCATTCACTCGCATTTGGCGGATTTGCTCAACACGCATTCGGGCAATGCGATGATAGATAGTGAATACGGCTTACCTGACTTTAACGACGTACTCTCCAACAATACGAACCTCGTTCGCCACATTCAAAACAACATCACTTCAACCATAGAACGCTTTGAACCGCGATTGCTGAATGTCGAGGTTCATTACCGAGAAGACCACCACAATCCTTTACAGCTTGGGTTTGGTATTCGAGGTGAGGTTTCCCATAACGGCGGTAAAGTCCCAATGTCTATTGACGTCTACATGGGAACTGACGGCCAATTTAACGTTTAGTAGGTGCCACTTGAGTAACAGTAAATACTTCCAAGATGAACTCACGTATTTGCGCGAATCGGGTAGTGAGTTTGCCAAATATCACCCCAAGTTAACGCACTTCCTCTCAGAAGGCACTTTCGATCCAGACGTTGAGCGGCTACTGGAAGGTTTTGCTTTTTTAACGGGGCGAATTCGCGAAAAGATTGATGATGAGTTGCCAGAGCTGACGCAATCTCTTATGACGTTGCTGTGGCCGCACTATATGCGTTCTATTCCTTCTCTGTGCATCAGTGAACTCAAACCTCACACTGGTAGTGTCACTGAGAAAACCGTGGTAAAACGTGGCGCAGAAATGGCGAGCGAGCAGGTAGAGGGAACGCAGTGTTTATTCCGTACATGTTATGACGTCAACCTTTACCCGATTACGCTGACCAATATTGAACAAACCAACAGCCGCACGAGCTCTTCGATTGATGTAACGTTATCAACAGAGCATGGTTTGGAACTTTCGCGCATTGGTTTAGATACGTTACGTCTTCACCTTCATGGTGAAATTCATATTACGCGCACCGTTTTTCTTTGGTTATTCCGCTATTTAGATTACGTTGAGCTGGATGTCGGTGGTGGCTACAAACATCGCCTTGGCCCTGAATATGTCGTGCCAGTTGGGCATGAAGAAGATGAAGCGCTGTTGCCTTACAGCAAAAACTCGTTTGCCGGTTACCGCTTACTGCAAGAATTCTTCTCTCTTCCAGACAAGTTCATGTTTTTTGACATCAAAGGTCTAGAGTGGCTAAAAGGAATTCCACAGCGCAGTACAGTCAAGGTGAAGTTCCATTTTAAGCGTGCTTTACCTTCTGAAGTGGTTTTGAAAGATAAGCACTTAAGATTGCATTGTACGCCAGCCGTTAACTTGTTCGAGAAAGATGGTGATCCGATTCGTTTAGAACATCGACGAAATGAATACAAAGTTCGTCCTCAAAGCAACAGCCAAGAACACTACGAGGTGTATGCTATTGAACAGGTAGAAAGCTGGAGCAAGGATGAACGTCGTCGTAAACCATTAATTGAATTCGAATCGTTTGAGCACCAAATCAACCAACGAGACAAGCGTGAGTTCTACAAATCCAAAGTAGGCGAACGAGTGAGCGGTCGTGGCCTTGAGCGTTATATCTCATTCCATACGCACAATGGCGACATTGCCGATTTGGGAACCGAAACGGTCCTGATGAAGCTGCAATGCAGCAATGCAGATTTAGCTGAGCGCCTGTCTGTTGGGGACATTACCTATGCCACCCATAAATCGCCGACGTATGCGACGTTTAAAAACATCACTAAACCTACACAGTCAGTCAGCCCGCAAGTGAACGGTGAGCTTCAATGGCAACTTATCGCTAATATGTCACTGAACTATTTGTCGTTGGCAAATATCGATGTACTTAAAGTGCTTTTGTCTACGTATGATTTCCACTCTCGTGTTGACCGACAAGCACACCGAGCGTCGATTCACCGACTCGACGGCATTATCTCCTCTGAAATGAAACCGATTGATCGTGTGTTCCGCGGCGTATCAGTAAGAGGCAATCAGTTTAAGCTCGTAACGAATTCGAAGTTCTTTGTGAACGAGGGGGATATGTTCTTAATGGCGAACGTATTGAACGAGTTCATCCGACTGTATTCCAGTGTGAACTCGTTTACAGAGCTGGAAGTTTTTGATGAAGCCAGCGGTGAAGTCTATAACTGGACGAGCCTAATTGGACAGCAGACGATTCTATGATTAATACACTCTCTGATAAGTCGAATGAGTTTAGCTTCTACCAAGCGGTTTTGTTGTTGGAGAAGCATTACCAACTGCAACCAGAAACTGACTTTGTCGCCGTGGGTGAAAACAAGTATTTTCATCAAGAGCGTATTGAGTTTAGTGTTTCACCAAACTTGTCATTTCCCAAGAGCGATATGGACTTTATCGCTCATATGGAAAGAAATGGACAGCAATACTCGCGCGTAGAGACGAATTTTCTCGGTTTACATGGTTCAAGTTCGCCACTGCCTGCGTCTTATACTGAAAAACTTGCAGGCCGCGACCCAGAAGACAACCCAGTTAAAGACTTTTTCGACTTCTTCCACAACCGCTACACGAGCTTGCTGTACCGCGTCTGGAAGAAATACCGGTATCACGTCCAGTACCAGAGCGGTGCAAGTGATGCGTTCTCAGGACGTATTCTACATTTAGCTGGTTTGTCTGGTGTCATGCAAGATTGCGATGTTGCGGAGTTGGATAGAGCGAAAATTCTCTCTTACGTCAACCAACTCTCAACACGTACGCGCTCGCCTAAGCTTATCTCCGGTATTGTTGCCCACTACTTTTCTTTACCTAATGTCCGTATTGAGGAGTGGGTTCATCGTCGAGTAGAGATTGCAGAATGCCAACGTAATAAACTAAACCGAGCAAACTGTGTGCTAGGTCATAGTTTGCACTTAGGGCAAAGCATTTCGGATTTGAACGGTAAGTTTAACCTTTGTATCGATAACATTGATTTTGAGACGTTTAGAAAGTTCTCTTATGATGGCGAGTTGCACAATACACTGGTGGGACTGATGCGGTTTATTTTGCGAGATCCAATGTCTTGGGACCTCAAGCTAACGGTTAACTTAGACTCAATACCAGAAAACAATCTCGGTCAAGGTGAAGGGAACAGCCTGGGACAAAGCTTTTGGCTTGGTAACCCTAGTTATAAAGACGCCAAGATTCGCGTGATTGGAAGCATATAAGAAAGCCGCTCAATTGAGCGGCTTTTTCGTTTGAGAGCTATTTTACTTATTAAGCCTAGCGACTGATTGGCTGGTGCAGAACCACCGTTGTATCAAGTTTTTGAATCCCACTGAATGATTCAATCTCGTTACACAAGTGGTGGATTGATTGAAGGTCTGGCGCTTCGATAAGAGCAATAATGTCGAAGCTACCACCAACAACACTGGTTAAACGAACTTCAGGAATCTCTTTTAAGGCACTTGTTACTTCATTTTTTTTGCCTTTTTCGCAAGAGATGAGCAGGTAACTTGCCGCCTTTCGACCTTCGTTCTCTACTCGGATCTGAGCGGTATAGCCTTTGATGATCCCCGTCTTTTCTAACCTGTTAATTCTTTCTGCAACAGCAGTACGTGACAAACCGATGTTTCTAGATAGGTTCGCAATTGATTCGCGTCCGTTTGATAACAGACTGGAAAGGATTTTGCGATCCAACTTATCTAAGCCTTGTAAAGTCATGTTAGAAATCATGTGTTCTGCCTATTCTGGTTTTTATATTGTTATTAAATCGACTCTGGAAGTGTAAAGTTATACAGCTCAGCCAGAGTGAATGGGTTTTTCTGTGTCAATGGGGTGATACGTAGGCTCAAATCCCTTCCTGACACTTTTATGTCACTGACGAAGCTACCGTTATGAGTGTTTGTCAGGGTCGAATCACCTAGCAATCTGTATATCGCCCACTGACCACTCTTATTTAGAACGTGCTGCTTACCCTCGTCGGTTACATCTTGTATCGTGATACTAATATTGAAGTCACCATTCTGCGGTGGCCACTCCATCTCACGAATTCGGCTCGGACCGTGATAGTAGTTAATGTCAGTGTCAGCGATTTTCAAGCTGGCTCTGATCGCACTAGAATCAAGGTCTAATACTTTGGCGCTAAACGGAATATAAACTCGGTTTGTGCTCTTATTAATCAATGTATCTCGGATCACATTGTAATTACGCAATTGCACCAGCAGGGCAGGTGACAGTGGCATGGTTTCGCCATCTACCTGCTTTGGTGTCCATAAGTTTGTGTCGTAAAACGGCGCAAAGTTTTTCTGAATAAAGGTGTCTAACAAACCACCTGATGCAAACAGCAATTCGAAATCTTCGATTGAAATTTCTTCTGTTGCGGTAAGATCAAATGGATATTTACCAAGCCCTAGCTCCTTAAACTTGGTGTAAATCTCGCTATACCATTGGGTTTGAATGCCTTTTGAAGATTCTGCAATCATCACTGACCAACTTTGTTGGACAACATCCAACAACCAACTGCGTACAGGCTCTGGTGATTTTTGAGCAATCTGCTTAAGTTTGATAAGCGGATCGGCTTCTGTGCTGTTCATGCGGTGTTGAGCCGCTGCTAGTGCGGCCATTTGTGGGTCTGGCGCGTCAGCAATGTCTTTCATGTAAGTACGAACGCGGCTCAATGCGGCAATGGTTTCATCCCATGGAGTAGGGGAGTTCGGTGTTTCACTAACTTGCAATTGGTTGAGCAGGTGGAACGCTTGTTCTACACGCTTCATAAGCAAGTAATCTGGTTTCACTGCTTCTTCAACCGCTTCCGAAGCAGAATCAGCAACTTCTAACAACTTAGGGTTAACTTGTGAAATCAGTGCGTTTTTCTCTCCAACTGGTGAGAACTGAGTGTTGGCATACACTTGTTTCAACACGGTTGTCATCGGTGATGAAGGGCCTGAAATAAGGTCAATCGCGTTTGTCAGATCCCCAACGTTGTTGTAATGCTGAACCTTGAGCTCACTCAGTGCATTTCGCCAGTAGTTGATGTAATCGTCTGTGTATTTCTTACGTACTTGCGTCTTGAAATCATCTTGCTCTGTCTTCGTTGGGATAACATGGTTTGAAAGGCCAAGTACCCAGTTGTCAGTGATGACTTGCTGCGACATTAGATCTACACGAGGACGGTAGAAGGTGCTAAAACCAGTAGACGTGTAGATTTTGTCGATGATAAGACGGTTGTCGGCTAATGGCTCGTTGAACACATTGTTAAACTCAAAGCCTACCGCTCGTTGAAGATCAAGCGTACCGAGGTCGATGGCATCCGCTTGATTCAAAATGCCAGCGTAAACCAAGTCTACGTTTGAGTTTGCAAGTAAAGAGCGTCGAGTTGCGCGAACGATGTCCATGCTGATGTCGACAGAAGCAAACTGAGTACGGAAGTAGGCATCTAGATAGCGCATCGCCTGGTTTACTACATCAGGTTGACTGCTTAGCTCATTCATCATGGCCAATGTTTGATGACGCAAGAATTGAATGTCGCGTTTAGACGGGTCATTTAGCATCAAGTAGCCTTTTAGCAAAGGCAGTGAGCGGCTAAAGTCATCTTGGTTATGAGTCAGTTGTAGGCGGTAACCTTTTTCTACAACGGGCATCAGTTGTTGAGCCACTTCTTTTAGTAGTGCCTCGTAAGCAATCTTGGTGCTTTTATCTAAACGGCTGATGTTCAGTGGTAGAACTTCGTTATCTAGCTCTTTTGAGCCTTCTAACCAAGCACTGTAAGACGGCTGAATCGCACGAGTCGCATTGACTAACAGTTGATTAAAACTTGCTTCTTGCTCTGCTTGAGCGGTGTCATCGATACCAAGCAACTGGTTAATCACTCGTAAGTTACTGTCGAGTGTTCTAACGAAGAAATAGCCACCGCCAGCAAGAATGACAACAGACACAAACATCGCAAGATGACTTTGTCGTTGAATCAAACGTAGGTAGGTTTTGTTCTCACCCGCAAAATCGCTCTCTGGAAGGATCTGAGAATCGATCAGGAACCTTGAAAAGTAAGGAGTTTCTGTTAGCTGAGTATGCTCAGAGGCAATGATCGGTAAGTTGAAGTAGTTGCTGCAACTCTTCGCCAGCAGATTGTATTTACGACCGCCTTGTAAGCTTGAGCAGAAAAAGATTTCACGGATGTCTAACGAGTAAACACCACTGTTCGATTCACAGAGGCGCTCTAAGATGTAGCTAACCTCAGACTGAGCCAGTTCAAACTGTTTAGGAAAAGAAAGGATTGCCTGTTTTTCGTCGATCTCAGTTGAGTTTGCTGAAGAATCCAGAGCGTTACTTTCCAGCACTTTAACAAGGTTACGGTAACCGTCTTTGTAGTACTCAGTGATCACACCTTTTGCTTCTTTCAACGGTATAGAAAGGAACTCAACACGCGTTTTTAGTGAACTGAAATGAACGTACTCTTTAAAGCCATCCAGTTTATCCAGTTTAGACATCATCAAATACACAGGCAGTGCAGAGGATGTTTTCTCACTGATTGATGTCATACGTTGGAGTAATGCTGTCATGGTGTAATCTTTTTGCTCTGGCTCTGAAACAATCAGGAACTCAAAGTCGATAAAGAACAGACAACCAGCAAAAGGTTTTCTAGGACGATGACGAATCACTTCGTTAGTGAACGTATTCCACAGTGAAGCGTCGCTACTCGACACTTCTTGGAAAACTAAACGTTGATCAGGTTTGATGTACACCGCACCGTCAGACTCATACCATTCGAAGAAGTCATTTTTGGCCGTGCGTGTTCTGTCCATTGGTTTAATTGCACTGGAATTAAACAAAAATTGACGTCGTCCAGACCCTTTATTACCAATCATTAGATAGATTGGTTTTTTACCCGCGTTAGAAAGGAGAGGGCGAATCACCATGGAAAGCGCTTCTTCCTCTGTTTCTAGGCGCTGAGCCTTAGCGTTATTCTTTTTCTTAAACCACAAAGTGAATTGAAAAATAAGGTAGAAAGTGGCAATAACACCAAGACCAACCCAGAGATAAAGTTTGTCTGCGTCTTCAAGCCAGAATAAATACACCCCAGCCAGTATTGCGGCAAATAACAGTGCCACAAAGGTCGAAACCACGATCGGGTTTCTGAGTATTTTTTGTTTGAACATAAGCCTATAACTTCTTTTACTTGTATTGTTATTTGTTGTCGGTTTCCGCAGTTTGTAACTGGTTTATCTTATATAGGTAGGTGTTCAGTAAAAGGAGTGAGCGATCAATTTCCTTTTGCTGGGTGTTCTTTTCTGCGTATTCAATTCGACCAAGAAGCGGAAAAAGTGAATTACTGTACTCATACGCTTTCTTTGAATCTTTATCTGAGTTCTGTTTTGCGACATTGGCAAATACGGTCCTAGCATAGGCAAACCGTTTGTATATGACATCGAATTCAGCCTCGAAACGAGAACGTTGCTCTAAAAAATTCTCTCGAAGTTGCTGTGCAGATGACGAATCTGGATAAAGTATCGTTAACTCACTGGTGAGCTTATCTATCGTATTTACCTTACTAACTTTGACTGGATCAATCGTCCAATCTGTCATTAGAACGTCGAGACGATCGACCGTCGTTGACCTTAAAGAAGTAAGATATTCCTTGTTTTTAACGCTTAGTGAATCAACCAAGGTGGTGAGTTCGCTCAAAGAGGCATGTTCAATCTGGCCTTTAAGTGTTTGGTACTGGTGCTGCTTGTAAATGAAGTGCGACGCAAAAGCCGTCACCATTAAACCGATTATCGAGTAAACCATCACCTTGCTTGACTTAGAGCTCTCAACGCCTTTCTCTTCGCCCTTTTGGGATTGAGTTTTGGTTACTGATGGTTTTGCTGGTGGTGCGATTTCAAGCTTTATGCCTGTACTGTCGGGTTTCGCCTGTTTTGCTTCTATCGTTTTGGTTTCTTTTGCTTTTTGTTCTTTAAGCTCTTCAATCCATTGATTCAAAATACGACGAATACGACCAAACGAAGGCGCTTTAATGCCATAGTGAAGGCGAAGCTCTTCTTCAATCCTTAAACAAAGCTGATGAGCAGCCTCAATTAGAGGTAACTCTTCTTGCCTTACTTTATGTTTGTTGATGCGTCTTTCGGTGTTTTCAACCATCCATTCGATAGCGCCCATGCGAGCGTTAGCTTTCGAATGCTCTGGATAAGCGGTATACCAATACACCACACACAAATCGAGTAGAGAGTTTAACCCTTCAACAAGCCCTTTTAGACCCTCATTATGCGTTGCTGCGACAGTAAAGTAGCAACTACAGCGAAAGTCTTTTCCTTGTGTACTTAAAATCTTCTTTGAGAGCGTTTGAACCGTCTTCCATGAAACACGTCCAGTGACCTTATTTAGGTTATTTATTTGACGCTTTATTTCGTCAAAATCATCTAAGCCATTAGGGTTTGAGCCGCTGGGATTACTTTCATCGATCGGCCTTCTGGTGAAGTCGCTGAAAAACATAATGTCTAATTCCAACTGAGTATATATAAAGACAGTAACCAGTGATTAAAATATAAATACTGCACTATCATCTTTTTTTTGTGGGATTTTATAGGCAAAAGAAAGAAATTGAATAATAAATAATATGTAAATCAATGTAATTTAACTTAGTGTGACATTCGTTCACATTTCTGCTGTCAGGTGTTGATTTATTTGGCATTTGTAAAGGTGATGTGCATTCCATTTATAGTAAGAATATTCGATGCGAATTGGCTTTTATCATTTGCATTGATTATGAGAATGGTCTTAAATTTGAAGCAGTGTTGTATTATTAAAATTAAGATTAACTTGTTTAGTGGTCACTTTAATAGCGTTTGCTTATTAAATGTAGCCTGATGTGTTTGTTCGTTTTATAGATGGTTCCCAAATATAAGTAGCAACTAAATTAGTAAAGTTCATTATCTAACCAAATATATTCAAATTTTCCTTGCCGCCTTTATGAATATATCCATAGTTATATTGCTTTAATTCATAGGCGTTTTACCTTATTTGATGGCGCTATTTTTTACCTTATTGAAAAAGAAAAGAGAGTTGATATCTTTCGCCTCTAAGTATTATTACAAGGCTTACCTAGAGGGACGAAATGCTAAAACCAAGTCAAGTGGGGCTGATTTCAGCCATGTGTCTGTTTTCTACTTTTGCAATAGCGAAAGGGGAACGATATGGCGGTTCAGTAAACATGCTTATGGTGGAAAGCCACGACTACGACGAAGGTTCTAGCGGCGATCAAGAGGCTTTACGTTACGGCTTGGTGCATACGCGTCCAATCGACGAAAACAACAACCGTTGGCGTTGGTGGTTGGGCTTTAATTATCTCGCAGAAGACATTGATGCTCCGGCAAATGGCGTCTACGAAGAGGTCACTAATTACGAGCTTCGCGTTGTGCCTCAATATGCACTGAGCTCTTGGAGTATTTTTACCCCTTATATTGGTGCCGGCCTGTCTTTAGGGTATTCCCAGTATTCAAATCGTTGGAAAGTCGATCAGGATGGTTTCCGTTATGAAGCCATCGAAGACATTGACCAATTTGAACTTGGCGCTGTCGTTACGTTAGGTACCGCAATCAAACTTGGTAGCAACCCTGACGCCCACATTCAAATCATTCCGCAAGCTTCCTACATTCTTCCTGTTGTAAATGATGGATTGGGTGGCGTTGAACTCTCTGTTTCACTGCTATTTTAAGGTTTAGCAATGCGCTTACATCAGCTAGTCCTATTCATTTCGAAATGCCCAGAGGAATACACGGGTGCGAAGCATATTGAAATGCCGGAAGGTGGCGGCTCAGTAGGGCGAGCATCCAGTTGTACTTTGCCTTTGGCGGATCACAATCGCTTTATTTCAGGAACGCACTGTCTGATCAGTGTTTACGGTGATACGTATTACATCAGCGATGTCAGTACAAATGGCACCATGGTCAATGGCAACAAGATACTGAAAAACCAGCCAGTATCGATTGTCGACGGTGACATTGTTTCTCTGGGTCAATACGAAATTGGCGTGTCGCTAGAGCACGTTACTGCTTCACAAGACATTGCTGCCGATATTGCTCCTGAACGTGTTTCTAACGACCCGCTTGTCAACTTAGGAGAGGCGGTAGTCGAAGAGGAAGAAAAAGTAGGCGCATTAGAAGACTTGTTCATGGAAACAAAACAAGACGATGTTGATAGCCACGACCCTATTGCACACCTCAAGTTTTCCATGCAACGCGATGATGACCACTTAATCAGAAACGAAGAAAAAGATCAGGAACCACAACCTAGTTCTATCGAAAACACGCGTCAAATCGTAGACGACAGTTTCAGTATTCATTCCGAATTGGATTTGCCTAACCTGATCCCTGAAGATTGGTTGGGTACAGACACCAAAAGTAACGAATCAACGCCTGTTCAAACCAAGAGTGATTCACAGCCCCAAGCAAACACGCAGCAAGTTCCAGACGATTTTTACCGTAAAGAGACTTCGTCTAATGCTGAAGAGTCATTGATGAGTGACCGTTCGCCAAGTCATCAGGTGAACGGTGATGCTTCCTATCAACAGAGTGCGCCTAAAAGCGAACCGGTTGGACAAAAATGGGAAGAGGTCACGCAAGCGTTTATCCCTTCTTCACAAATAAAGGATAAAACTCAGCAGCCAGCGTCAGAAACAAAAGTCGGCTTTGTATCGAATTCGTCTTTCGATGGGGCTGGAAGTGAAACCCATAATGATATTAGCCAAGCATTCTACGAAGGGTTAGGTATCACCAACCCCGACTTGATAAGTAATGAAGCGTTGTTGTTTAAGCAAATGGGTACGTGCTTACGCTTGTGTATCGATAACTTGCAAAAAGACCTTCACGAAGTGGAATCTTTGAAAGAAGAGGAAGGGCTGAGCCAAGCAGAGTCGAATCTTGCCGAGCTCATGTTGACGTTAAATAGCCAGAATTTACTCGCGCCAAACGAACTAGTCGAACAGATGCTTGATGAACTTAATGATCATCAAATTATTTTTAATAAAGCGCTCAATGAGTTGCTGATTGAGCAATCAGAAACGAATGACCCTGTCACGTTTGCAAATGATGTAGCAAGCAAATCGATGTTTGCAACTAAATCTAAGCTCTGGGGCGAGTATTTGGAGTTTTACGCGAAGAACCGTCGTCAGTTCAACGAAACATCGTTGAAAGGTCTTATTAAAAAGAACTACAACAAAGCGATTAAGGGAAGCCATGCGTAGTATCGCTGTATTACTCGGATTTGCATTGCTATCCGGATGTTCCATGTGGGATCAGTTAAAAGAATCAACAGGCATCACGCCAGAAACTTCTTCTATTGAGTTAGTGATAGAGGCATCGTCGGTTTTAAACGTACGTGAGGGAGGCCAATCATCGCCAGTTATCCTTCGCGTTCATGAGCTAAGTTCGCCAGTACTTTTCCGTAGCCTAGACTTTTTTGCATTGTTTGAGAACGATAAAGCGTCATTGGGTGACGAATACATCAAGCGTTACGAATACCAAATCCAGCCAGGCGACAAAATCCACGAGATGTTAACGCTTGATCCAGCTACACGCGCTGTCGGCTTCTCGGTCGCTTTCCGTGATATTGATGGATCGTCATGGCGAAAAGTGGAAGTCATTGAAGAGAAGAGCGAGTACTACCTGAAGCTCAAGTTAGAAGGCAGTGAGTTGATTTCTGATAATACTCGCGGCATTGAACAAGTTTACTTTTAAGGAATAAAAGCATGTCTTTATACAATCCAGTTGTTTGGCAAGATGGAATGTTCATGAAGCCGCAGCACTTTCAGCAACTCGATCGTTCACAAAGTAAACTTTCTAGTATGTTGAGTTCAAACGCCTTGCCCCTGCATTGGGGCATTAAGCGTTTAGAAATTAACTCGCAGTTACTTGCGCTGGGTAAGATTGGCATCACTCGGGCAGAAGGTATTTTGCAAGACAGAACGCCTTTTGATTTGCCACTGTTGGCAGAATTGCCAGAAGTGAAAGACGTTGACCCTTCGATTGCCGACAAAGTGGTTTATCTCTGTTGCCCATTACCGTCAGAACGTTCTGAACTGTTCGGAACGAAGAAAGACGGCGCGCGTTACACGATGGAATCTCAAGAAGCGGTTGACGCTTGTTATGATTCAGAAGACATGGCAAACATCGTAGTTGGTAAGCTTAACTTCTGTTTGATGTATGACCATGAAGACAAGAGCGCATACACATCGATTCCGATCCTAAAAATTTCAGAAGTAAAGCCAGATGGCAGTGTTATCTTAGATGAGAGCTTTATTCCGACTTGTATTGATATTCATGCTTCAACCGTACTGAACAAGTTCGCGACTGAATTTGCTTCTATGTTGAAACACCGCGCTGAATCTATTGTTCAGCGTTTGGGTGTGGTGGATCAGCAAGGCGTATCTTCAGTTTCTGATTTTATGCTGCTCCAAGCGCTTAACCGATACGAGCCGTTATTTTGGCACTTTGCGAGTGCAGAAGGGGTCCACCCAGAATCTCTGTATCGAATTCTCCTTCAAGCGGAAGGTGAGCTTTCAACGCTTTGTTCAGCAACGCGTCGACCAATTGAGTTTACTAAATACAATCATGGTGACTTAACCAGTTGTCTATCACGTGCACTTGATAGTGCGAAGATGACGTTAAGTGTGATGTCTGAGCAACGAGCAATGCCACTGACACTGAAAGATCAGAATTACGGCATTCGAACAGCAGCAATCCCAGACAGCAAGATCATCGATACTACGACCTTTATTCTTGCCGTTAAAGCCGATGTTACACTGGATATCTTACATACCCAGTTTGTTAGCCAAACGAAGATCGGTTCTATCGATAACATTCGTGATCTGATTAACCTGCAGTTACCAGGTATCGAGATCAAACCAATGCCAGTTGTACCTCGTGCGCTGCCTTACCATGCGGGTTACACCTATTTCGAACTCGATAAGACGGGCGAAGAGTGGTCAGCACTGAAAAACACAGCGGCGATTGCGATTCATGTCGCGGGTGATTTCGCTAACTTGTCATTGCAACTTTGGGCAGTACGTCTATGAGTTATGCAGAAACCGATGTAACCGTCGTTCTATTTCAACCAGAGCCTGGCAAACCGATGGAGGTGATGCCGGCGCCTGATTTGTCGCGCAATATCGCCGTTCAAGACCTCAACATCGAGAGTATGGGTATCAACCCGTTAGTCGACCAATTCTCTTGGTTGATCGCGAGTCTGTCTTGTATGTCGTCGATTCCATGGCTAGATGACCCAATGCCGTTTCGTGAACAGGTGGCTCGTGAGATCAGAAAGGGCGAACGTAAGCTCAACGAAATGGAATTGGATCGCGCATCCATTTTGGTTATCCGCTACTGCTTGTGCGCAGCAATAGATGAGTCTGTCTGTCGTCAGGAGTGGGGAGCAAACAGTCATTGGAGCCAGAACAGTTTGTTGTCAGAGTTCCATAATGAGACCTCTGGTGGTGACAAGTTCTTCGTGATTTTGGAGCGCTTAAAAGCAGACCCTCGCAAGTACCGACACGTCATCGAGTTTCTCTATTTACTGCTTCAACTTGGCTTCCAAGGTAAGTACGGACGCGAAGAGCGAGGCAACGAAAAACTCGCGGAAATCGGCAGCACTATCTATCGACTCGTGCGTGATGAACGTTTAGCAGAGCAAGAGAAAGTATCTTTAGTCAACCTTAAAGCCAAATACCTTAAGAAGCCGTTAAAAAGGGTGATTTCACCCAAGCTGATTTTAGGGGTGAGCGCGATCACCTTTGCGGTCATGTATGTCGCGACCTACATGGTGATCGACCTTAAGTTTCAAAAGTTGTTGGAAATGTATCAATAACCAGAAGATCTCAAATTGAGATCTTCTGCCAGTTTTAAACTTTATCGTGAATATCACTGGCGATTTAGTGGAATTCACTAGTCATTTAGAGAGATTGCAATATGCGATCTCTTTTATTATTCAATCAACAAAATTCAAATGGATTGGTTATGGGCGTAACAGTTGGTGCAAATGGACTTTCAATAGTTCATAAAGGCTCAGGTGGTGAAGCGAATGCAACGCTCCCAGATGTTTGTTTAACGAAGGTCGGTAAGCCGATCGTTCCTATCCCTTATGGCAACAATGCTAAATCAGCAGACCTTGCTGGTGGCACCACGACTATCTCTATGGATGGTGGCAACAGTGTCGCGATCAAAGGCAGTACGTTCTCAAAAAGTACCGGTGATGCGGGCGGTGATAAAAAAGGCGTTGCATCCGGCACCATAGAAGCCGAAGCAAAATTCATCTCAGCCTCACCAACGGTTAAGTTTGAAGGTAAGGGCGTATGTCGTCTGTCCGATCAAATGACAATGAACAAAGCCAACACCATGTGTATTAGTGGCGCACAAAACCCATCGGTTTCTGTTACGGAAGAGCAGGAAGGGACGTATACGCTGGATATAGAGTGCCGCTATCCTGATGGAGAACCTCTTGCTAATGCGAAGTTTAAGGTTTTTGACGGGAATAATGCTGAAATAGGAAGTGGAATACTTGATTCTAATGGGCGCAGTAGTGTGTCCTCTTTACCCCCAGGTGAGTGCTATGTCGTCTACGAGGAAGATTCAAGAAAATATGAAGCTAAAACATCTCGTGGCTTAAATGGACATAAATATGAGTGGAGCGATGACGCGCTTTTTGCCCATTGTGCAAAAGAAAAACTCCCGTTTTGGGAGCCTAGAAGTGTCGACAGCGTCCGTAGTACTTGGGGTGTTTTTGACGAAAACTTAGGTTCAGATAAAGACTTTATCTCACTGTTAGCAACGGAAGTCAGAGCGCACTTTGAGTATGAGTTAACAGAGAAAGAAGCGAATGATATCTCGCAAAATATCGCGCTACTATTTGGCACAAACGATGATTATTCTGTAGTAGCAAACGAATTGATAGCTCAAGTCGCGCCAATCATTGATAAAAACGGTGTAACGCTTAACTTATTACATTCCATACATGAAGATGAATCGCACAACAATATACTGGCTCTTTTGAGGCAGCAAGGTTACGGTGATTCAGAGAAGTATTTAAAAGAATTAAACTGGGATGACTGGACAAAGTTAGTCTCTGGGCAGCTTGACACCATACTGAGCAAAGTCGTTCAACGATTTGATACTCTGTCAAAATACGCTTCGATGAAAGGGTATCAAGTTGCTTACGATACGTTGCAGGTTCAAGCAAAAAGTGCCAACGAAGTAAAAGCAAAACTACCAGATATCACCGCTTCAGGTATGGAGAAGCTGCAAGAGAAAAGTTCAAAACTGATTTCTAACGGTGGAAAGCCAAAAGTCGTGAATAACTTTTCTAATGGACAAACGACTCAATCCGAAAAAGTATCAGATGTCGTACACGCAGAAAGAACATTACCAGTACCTTTTGCATTGGAGTTGTGTTACGACGACAAAGAAAAAACACCAGTATCGAATGTACCTTATAAACTCACTTATAGTAGTGGTGAGGTCTTCGAAGGCCTACTTAATGGTAAAGGGGTCGCAAGTGTTTATGGGGTTCCTCAGCACGAAGTGCCGAAAATTGAGTTCGGTGACCGAGATAAAGCAGCCAAAGCCGAAGCGGATCGTCCGGCACAGTTAGACGTACTAAAAGAGGAAATCAAAAAGTATGCCGATTATCTTGTAAAAGAAACCATTGCTTACAATGCTACCCAGCCAAGTCCTCAGAAAGAATTACTTGAAGAGCTGAAGGCGCAAACTGAAGAAGAATTAAACGAACTTCGAGCGAGAAAAGCCGAGTTAGACAGTGCGTCGACGACAGAATACGTTTGGGAAATGGCTAAGTCATCAATCGAAGGGGTGGGAGATGGTGTAACAAACTATGTGCCTGACTTTGGCGAGATTGGCGATTACCTAGATGCGCTCGATATTGACCTCAGCGTATTAATTTATGCCATTACGACCGGTGATATTGATGAGCTAGAAGAAGCGTTAAAGCGAGTTGATCGAGGGGCTCTGTACTTACAAGAAGCAACTGAAGCGATGGAGCGACTACTTCTTATCATTTCTGATCAGGAAATTAGAGAATATCTGCTAACTATTCCTCAGCTATATCTGGACGCATTACCTGCAGATGAAGCGGTGAAATATAGCCTATCCCTAGCGACCCAAAAGGGTATTGATGGAGCAATAGTAGTTGGCGGGACTGCTGCCGGTACTGCCGCTGGCGGTGTCGGTGGCCCCGCAATGGCTGTCTTATTGACAGGTGCAACGACAGCGAGATCGGCTGGTAAAGCAGCAGAGCCTTTATTAAAAGCTTTGAATAATGTGGTTGCAGGCAAAAAGCATTCGAAAAATAACCATAAAGAGAAGCCTGAAGACGATGAGACTAAACTGGAGCGTGGGAAATGTTCACTGTGTGGAAAGCCTATTCGCCCTAAAGACAAAAAGCGTGGTAAGAAGAAAAGCAAGAAGACGGCCGATGAGGGCGACGAGTACTGTAGTGCAGAGAAAGGCTATCAGGGAGAGCTCTATGAAAAAGGCCACCCAAACTATGGGTATACAAAAAGAGGTGGAAATTTTAAAAATGCCACAACTGAAGAACAAAAGCATAATCCGTGGAAATTCTTAGGGTATGGCAGTCAATATAACCACCCTTGGTACAGGTTGGTCTATGACAAACAGAATGGTTCCTACACTCGACCACGTCATATTAAAGGGACTAAGGCATATGGAAAGAGCGCACCAAGCGGTATTCTTGCTGCGCATCACATTATTACAGTTAATGAAATGAAGGGAAACCACTTCCTTTTTGAGTTCTTACCTCAAGTTGGATATGATCTTAATGAAAAGCATAATATTACTGTACTGCCTATGCTTCCAGAACTTGGCTGTGATTTAGGTGTCCAGATTCACAATAGTAACCACCCTGATCCATATACACAATCTGTGAAAACCCGTCTCAAGAAGCTTGAAACCAAAATTAAAGCAGGCAAAGCGTGTAAGGGGGATCGGAATACGCTGCATAAATTAGTTGAAGAAATATCTAAAAAAGTTCTTGAGAGGATGAACAAGAATGTTGGTGGTAAACGGCCTGAAGAAGGGGTTATTTCTAGACCGGAAAAATGGGGAGATGACTATCTTTCTGGTAACAAAGGATGCCGTAACCAACTTAAAGAATCAGAAAAGTTGATTACGCATGGGGCATGTATTCATAGGTTAAGTGAAACAAGCCATGATTTACGTGATATAAGCGGTAATGTAGCGCCTTTGCCAAGAGTGAATAAAACGAAGATAGGTAAATAGATGAACTATTATCGAATGATGTGGAAGTTTATAGAAGATGAGGCGTCATTTTCTACAGAAGAGGTTTGGTATCGTGTCCATGATATCTACAACCCTAATATTAAGGCTTACACTACTCCTATAAAGGTAAGTGTTGATGAAGTTTACGAGCAGCGTCAAATGTCTGATATGTTGAAAGCAATTGACTTTTTGCCTCATAAAAAAGTAGTTCAACAACTGTTATCGCAACAAATTACTGGCATTCAGTTACTTCCGGCAGAGGTGGACGTAGATGGTACTATTTACAATGATTACTGGTTTATGAATGTCTTTGCTCGTTATCCAGTTTTAAATATCAGCGAGTCCGAGGCGGAGGACTTCAATGAAGATTATGAAGCTTATGAAGACCTGATGTTTACAGTTTTGGATAAAGACAAGCTGAGTAAAGTTAATGTTATGCATGACATCTTTCGTTGTTCTGAGTGCCCTGACCATATCATTGCTAATGAAAGAGTAAAGCAATTATTTGAATCTAATGGCTTTACCGGCGTTGCTTTTAATGAAGTGAAGGTGGTGTAAATGAACTGGAAAAAACAAACATACTTAGGGACCGAGTTGTTCTCACATAATGTAAAAGTAGATAGCTTGCTGAAAACTCCAGACCTTCTTTTCGACTTTACAATATACCCAGGGCTATATGTAAGTGATGATTTGGACCTAGATGAAGTATTTGAGTCACACCATGCAATGGTGAGTGTCATCACATCAAAGGAAAATTATGGGTATGAATTCATTCAAGCTGTTCCGAAAGGGCAGTCATCAGATAGCACTTCTCACATAGCATATGATGAAAGTGGGTTGTATTTATCTGAAGCTCTAGTTAATGCATTAATTAGCTGTAAACCAATAACGGTGATGCATAGACAGTTAAGCTTGTGAGCTATTTTCCAGGTAAGTCAAATACGATAAGCGCCGAAAGGCGCTTTTGTCATTGGCATAAGATTTAATCGATAAATTATGTAGATGCACATTCTCAAAAAGTACCGGTGATGCGGGCGGCGATAAAAAAGGCGTCGCATCCGGCACCATAGAAGCCGAAGCAAAATTCATCTCAGCCTCACCAACCGTTAAGCTTGAAGGCGAGGGCGTATGTTGCCTGTCCGATCAAATGACATGAACAAAGCCAACACTTTCTAAAGATGCTTAGAATAGGAAAATACATGAAATACGATAACCAGTATTATTTACTGTGTGAGTCTGGCCATGCCGGTTTTCATATGCTTGGGCAGGCTGAAGATTCTGATGAAGGGCTTGAGCACCTGATGGCTACACGTTCGTTAAAACGGGAAGTAAAAGGTCTTGGCAAGGTGGAAGTGTGTGAGGGGAACAAAAAGAGTTTCTCTCCTTGCGATTATCATGAAATTGCAGAGCAAATGGTATCGGAAAAATTTAGACAAGTATTGTTACCATTTGAGCTTCCGAGGGTCGATTTTTATCCAACAGAAGTGACTAACGGCGACAAAGTCTGGTCGAATTATTTCATGATGCATATTTGGAATAACTATAGAGCTATACATCAAGGGCGTTCAGTCATTGATGGATATGTGAAAAATGACTTTTTCTTAGAAGCCCTGTCGCTAGATGAAACGGTTTTAGACAAAATCCCGTTTGAAGAGCGTTTGGTATTTACCTTAGATGAAGATCCTAAGTTTTTGTTCCATGAAACAGTGGTTGATGCTCTAAAAGCGGCAAATCTTACCGGGGTTGGTTTCATAAGGGTTGACCAGTGGGGACCCGCAGCAATGTTTAGTGATGATGACTTCGGTGATTTATAAGTTTTTGCCCAACTAAACAATCGCTTATATGATCTTAGGCGTGGAACAAAAAGCAAGGCTTGTTAGCCTTGCTTATGTAACAAAGATAAATATTCGGAGTTATTAAAAAACGTATTTTTAAGTGAAGTTGCCACTTCTAAAAGTGTTGATTTATTCCCCTTAACTTTCATTTCTATATTAATAAATAGACTGTTACTCAAAAAGGAAAGTGTATTGACGGATGTTTTGAACTTCATTGATCAAATTGGTAATCAAACGTACGAGAACTTCATTAAAGAGAATTTGAGTAATGAAAATTATAAGATTGATGAAGATTCTCTCAACTATAGGAAAATAAGCGTCAGTGATGACGAGTTGATCTTTGAATTCGACCGTAAATCAAACTTACTGTTTTCCGTCGAGGTTAATGGCCTCAATGGGAAGGTCTTTCGACTTCCTGAACCTTTTAGTAGTGTCTTGAGCCGCTCTCAAGTACAGTCTCTCTTTGGAGATCCTATTTACTCTGTACCGTCCAAGAAAATTCTCAGCATACAAACAGGTTGGGTAGAACAATATAGTTGGTCTGATGAAAAAAACTTGTCTGTTTTAGTCTATTATACATACGAAAATGAAGTGATTAATGGATTAATCTTTATGCCAACCTCTGGGGTTAGTTGGGGAGAAGAAGGGTGAGGGATGAATAAGTTTATAGATTTATGGTCTCTAGCTATTAGGTTTTAAGGTGTTAATGACCCAATTATTTTTCATAGAACGAATTGGTACATATACATATCAAGATTTTGTAGATGGAGAGCATTTAAAGGGTGATGTTGAGCTTGACCAAGATGATATTGGGGAGTTTTCAGCGTCAATGGATAAATATGGCCTGACTCTCATCTTTGCCAAAAAAAGTTCACTTCTTGTATGTGTTGAAATATTAAATATAGATACTATTTACAACATGCTTCCAACTCCGCTGGAGGTTAGTATGGTTAGAAGTGATGTCTTAGAATTACTCGGCCCCCCTATTGCCTCCAAACCGCCTAGAAAGATAATAAGCCTTTTTACCGGCGGTGTTGATCAATTTAATTATAAGGAGCAAAGCTCCCTAGCTATGTTAGTTTACTATCATTATGAAGGGTTAGGTATAAAAGCCATCAAATTTAAAGATAGTCAGGCAATCTCTTGGGGAAACTCTTAGGATTTAAGTTTTAGACTTTGTTACTAGTAGGAAGTTACTTTAACCTAATTTAGGGATTCTTAAGATGTATATCAAAGAGGTTTGGGTAAAAGATGCACAGTTAAGCGCCTTTCGGCGCTTTTTACTTCCTACATCCAACACCCAACACCCAACACCCAACACCCATTATACTCACTATCTGGCACATCAATTAATCGTCTCGACAAAAATAACTCAGCGTAATTGGCGTTGGTTTAAAATGAACCACACTAGGGCAAATGGTACACTGTACTCATATAGATACACTGTAAATTAGCGTTTGAACCTCTTCCCCATAACATTGATATTTAGCGTTCAAACGTTGAGAAAACCCATATGCGTTTGTCGTTAAACCTCGTGATTGCATCCACTTTTGTAGCTGTTGCTCCAGTTGATGCTAACTATGATCTTGATTCCCTGCTAGAGATGCCACTGTGCTCGTTAGCAGACACAAAAGTTGTTTCGGCAACTCGTACCTCTCAATCCCTTGCGGACACGCCAGCTTCGGTTTATGTGATTACAGCCAAAGAGATCCAACGCTCTGGTGCTCGTTCTGTGGCTGATGCATTATCTTTGGCACCTGGTCTTCATGTCGCCAAGTTCTCCAATTACGATTGGGGGGTCAGTGTGCGTGGCAATAATGAAACACTTAACAACAAGATGTTGGTCATGGTAGATGGCCGCAGTGTGTTCAATCCAATGTCATCCGGTGTTAATTGGGATTTAATTCCCGTTAGCATGGACAACATTGCCCAAATAGAAATCGTTCTGGGCCCGGTTGGGACAGTGTGGGGTGGTAATGCCGTGACAGGAGTCATCAACGTCATCACTAAAGAAGCAGAAGGCTCGGCAAAAGGGAAAGTGTCAGCAAGCTTTGGTAATTATGGCTACAGTGAATATCAATTGCATCATGCAGGATCAATTGGTGAGTACACCAACTACAGTGTTTATGGTGAGTTTGTTGATCACATGCCTTGGACAAGTGATGAAGCTCGTGTGGCTCCGCTGCAACATTTTAACGTATACACTGAACGCTTTGGTGGCCGATTAGATTATCAAAAGCATGAACACACGTTGAGTGTACAAGCTGGTGGTATTCGCTCTCGCGAAGACTACAACTGGGGTAATTATCAGCCTCACTTTGTCATGCCCGGAGCAGAACCGGTCAACTTTTATGAAACCGAAATGACCATGCAAGAGTACTTCGTTGGGGGGCATCATATTTTTGATCGTCCTAGCGGAGACCGATGGGAAAATGAAGTTTGGTTAACCTATAGCTCTAACGACATTTCACACGATAATGCGCGATTTTTCCGAACAGATCTAGACTCCCATTATACCTTTTCAAATCTATGGGGAACCGAGTTTACTGTTGGTGCCAATATTCGGCTTATTGATGAACAGTTTGGAACTTTCGATAAACACGATGAAATGACGATGCCTTATTTGCGCTTATCGGACAGTCCAGATTTTCTCAACCAATCGTATGGTCTGTATGCCAACTGGAGTATTCCGTTGGACGAGAGAACCAAACTGACATTAGGTAATCGCTGGCAATACAACAACCTTACTCATCATGTCGATCCACAACCACAGGTGCGTTTGAGTTATGAGCTCGCGAATAACCAACGATTGTGGGCGGGTTGGGGTAAAGCAATAGTGACGCCGTCACGATTGGAACTGAACACGTATATGCGTGAAAACCATTATATGGAAAACGTACAGTTCAGCGACGGTAATTACTATGACTACTATTACAGTTACCTATTAAAAGGGAATGAAGACCTAGATGTAGAATCAGTCTCGACCTACGAGCTTGGATACCGTTTGTGGGATGAGAACAAACTGCAATTCAATATTGGTGGCTTTTATACTCGTCATGAAAATATTCGTGTTTATAAAACGGATTCTGCGACACAAGCGATTGTTACTGGTGGCTCATCACCGGGCACGGTTGGTACTGTTGTAGAGCAATACACATCCAGCTTAGTTGATCCGATCTGGAGTGAAAGTTTTGGTGGAGAGGTTTCTGTGAAGTGGCAACCTCGTCAAGACATTCAAATAAACGCCAATTACAGTTACAAGCGTATTGTTGGCCATTGTGAGGGCGCCATTTGCTCTAACAACAAGGCCGTGAAACGTATGATTGAAAATGAGCCAAACCACTTTGTTAACGCACAGGTAATGTGGGACATCACGCCACAATGGTGGGTCAGTGTGACTGGTCAGTATGTTTCTGAATCTAAGTTACACGATGATTACGAGTCGGCTTTGAATCCGGTTAACGTAGCGAATAAAGACTACAATTGGCCAGAAGTGGTTTCGTTTGATGCATCGGTAAGTTGGCAATACAACGATTGTTTGCCACACATTACAGCGTCGGTAGAAAATCTAGGTGCAGACCAAAGCAAAGAGTTTCCCAACAACTACAACCCTTTCGCTAATGGAACGCAATACTGGCTAACGCTCGATTGGAACTACGCTCAATGGTAAAACGGTTTGAGCGAAGCTCAGCAGTGAAATGGGTAATAATGATTTGGGCACTGCTCAGCGCGACGTTTGCCTTTGCTCAATACGATGATGCGGAGCTGAAAGCCGTTTATTTATATCGTTTTGCTTTGCTCGCCGATTGGATGGCGACGGGGGAATCCATCGCCCCAGTTGAGTATTGTGTGTCTGAAAGTGACTCCGTTGGCGAGCACCTTAAAAACATCGTTGCTCGTAAGCCGCAGTTGTCTCGTTACTATGATTTATCAAATCCGGTGACGCCGAACACCTGCCATATCTTGTACATACCGCAAGCAAAGAAGTCCCAAATCTTATTGTTGCGCGATCAATACCCTCATTCGTTGTTGATCAGTAATGGCGAAGAGTTCGTGAAAATAGGGGGGATGGTCGCCTTTGTTAAGGTAAACAATCGTATTCGTCCTATGGTATCTCGTAGTCACGTCGCGCCAACACAGATACAACTGCGTGCCCAACTATTGAGTATCTCCTTATTGGTTGAAGATGAGGTCGCGCCATGATTCGCTCTCGTCTCGCTCGTTTGCCTTTAAGGCATAAGATGATGTTGCCTACATGGCTAATGATTACTCTTATTGTCATTGGTCTTGGTACGCTCGCGATTCAATACGTGGTACTTGCACAAGAAAAGGCGTTGGAGCGTCGTATTGATATTCTTGGCCAAGGGGTGGCGAACACGCTACAAGCGGCATTGATGTTTGATGATGCATACACGGCAAAAGAGCAACTGACCAACCTGAGTTTCGATCCTGACATTATTTCCGCGGTCGTGATCAATCAGCATGACAAAACAATTGCGTCGATAGAAGATCTGCCAGCAGGTTGCCACTGGCAAGAGCGTCAGGTGATTTGTTCACATCTCAACGTTGTGATGCGTCATAACGATGTCTTATTAGGCGATGAGAAGTTGGGCGCACTCGAAATATGGGTTTCTTTAGAGAACCTATTAATAAACGAACGGAAAATGTGGTTATCGCTTGGCGTTATCGTTTTCTTACTTTCGTTGTGTGCGTGGGCGTTGGCAAAGTTACTACACTCATTAATTTCATTGCCATTGCTGTCGTTGCATCGTTCTGTTGAGCATATGAGTCGTGTCGGGGTCCTCCGAAAAACATTGCCAGTTTATCATCAAGATGAAGTTGGTAAGCTAACAGAATGCTTTAATGAAATGACCATGAGTCTGGCTGAACGTGAATCACAAGTGGCGCAAGTGTTAAAGCGTGTTGAAGATAAAAACCGTTATATCCATAGTGCACTCGACGCAATGCAACGTTGCGTACTCGTAGTTTCGTCAAATCACCAGGTGACGTACTTCAACCCTATAGCGGCAAAAGAGCTAAAAGGGATGGAATCAAATTCGGACGCGAGAAGCCTTTTGATGAGTCACTTCGAGCCTATGTTGAAAGTAGAGCGTATCCTGTTTGCAATCGATACGCATACTACAGTGAAAGGGTTAGAAGTTCGTAGTGTTGACAAGACTAAGCGCTATTTGATCTCTTGTAACCCGATGGACACAGAAAAGAGCAGCTTGATTCAGCTTCAAGACATTACGGAGCAAACGCTATCGGAGCAAAGACGTAAGCTACTCGATTTAATGTTTGATCAAAACCAAGACGCCATATTGGTATTGAATCGAGCTTTAAGCGTTCAAACTCAAAATCAATCTGCGACACAGTGGTTTGGTGAGGTTAATGCATTAAAAGGTCTAGAATTGTTTTCACCTTTTGAAGTGACGAAAGCGATTAAATTAAGGTTATTGAAAACGGGTCACTATAAAACGCACGTTGATGTAAAAAACCAACAAGGGCGTGTGATGCCGTGTGAGCTGAAGGTTCGCGCTTTGAAGAGTGAAAATGGACGTGCAGAAGCGTTTGTGGTCTCATTTACGGACTTGACGATTGACATCGAGTTAAAACGTTTAAATTATCAAGCAAACCATGACCCATTAACCGGCTTAGCCAACCGCTCAAAAGCGTTACGTCGACTCCAGGAAAAGCATGATGTGGGTGCCTCACAGCATATTTTATTCTTAGACCTAGATGGATTTAAAGCAGTTAATGACCAATACGGTCATGCGGTTGGCGATCAATTATTGAAAGCCGTTGCTCAACGTTTGGTCAACTGTGTGGCGAGAAGGGATCTTGTGTCTCGTCTTGCTGGCGATGAATTTTTGATTGCGGTTCGTGAGGCTTCGAGTTGTGAGCCGATCGCGAATCGCATCATAGAAAGCCTAGCGAAGCCCTTTTACTTTGGCGATATCACTTGCTATATCTCTGCAAGTATCGGTATGAGTTATTGGGCGCGAGAAGATAACTCGACGTTGGATGACCAAATTAACGCTGCGGATATGGCTATGTATCTTGCGAAAAAGGGCGGTAAGAATCAGTACCAAGTCTGTTTAGAGCCTGCTTGTATTTTGGATTAACTTAATAGCCACACACTATGCGAACAAGCGTCAAGTACGAGCAAATAGAGGTGTGGCTTTTAAATGTACGTCATTGTCCATTTTATCTTTTCAGAATAGAACGCATGTTGTTCTGTTTGATTTTTGAGCGAAAGACGTTCTGTTGATGATGAGATGGTGAACGCAATTTCGTTGTAGTCCAAGGTGGATAATGTTGTAAGAATGTCCTTACTAATTATTAAAAATTATCATCTTATCAATAAGATAAGATTAATTCGCTAAGTTTCGAAATTTGACATTTAAACTGTGCAAATTAGTCTGAGCTCCCAAGTCGTGGAAGCCAGTTATGCTTAGCATTTTTAGAAAAAACATCGTATTCATTTTTGCATTCATTGCTATAGCGTTTTCAAGCGTTTCTTTTGCTGCGGATGAGCCAAAAGAAACGGTTGTTGTTGGGGTTATTGCTCAGCATTTAGAAAATCCCCAAGTAGGGGATGAAATCGGTGCTTTCTACGGGATCAACCTTGAGTATCTGACTAACATCGCCAGAGTATTGAACCTCAAACTAGAACTTCGTTCCTATAAAACCATTCCAAAGTTATTAAAAGCCATCGAAAGTGGGCAAGTCGACGGTTCGGTAGGGTTTAGTAAAACGGCAGAAAGAGAAAGGCATTTCTTATTTTCTGAGCCATTTTTCACCAGTACTATAGCCGTTTGGTACCGCGACAGTAATTACATCCTACGCGATCCACGCGAGCTTGCATGGGTGTGCGTAGAAGGCGCGGTTTACTGTGACTATATTCGTGAAACTGGCGCGACCAATGTTCGTCCAGTTAAAACTCGACTTAAAGCTTTTGAAGAAGTGCGCAGTGGTCGTGCAAATGCGTTAATTTCGACTTACGTGGCGATCAACCAATACCTTGATGAGAATGACATTGTTAGTGGTACGGTGGATATTCCTGATTGGTTGCGTTCAGAAGATGTGAGCTTCATTACTTCAAAATCCAATCAAGCTCTTGTCGCTCGCATTAATCGAATTTTGAGCTGGGAACGAAAGGGAAAAAACATTCGATCTGTTGCCTCTAAAAATCCTTACCACGTTAACGACAAACTGCTCGTAAAGTATCGTCAAGAAGTAGATACTGATACAGCGATCACCTACAGTAGCAGCGAAGAAGCGTTTCCGTTTCTTTATCGTAATACCCATACTGCTCGTCTTGATGGGTTCCTTCCTGATTTCATCGACCTAATTCGTTCAAGAACGGGGCTAAAATTTGAATACATAGAACCGACGAATAGACTAGACAGTGGGTTGACCGCATTTTCTTCTGATCTTGTCCCCGTTGCTTATGTCGATCATGTTCGCTCGTCTGATTGGCTAATTACTAAGCCGTTTATGCACAACAACTTTGTCGCGATTGAAGCGCTAGATGTGGAGAATCATCCTCCTCACGATGCGACGTCGGGCATTTTGATGAGTTTAAAAAAACAGGGACTGGTTAACTTAGGCTCATGGAAAGAAGAGCGCTTTACTCGTTATGACGACTTGAAGCTACTTCTTAGTGATCTAAAGAACGGCGAAATTGATGTGGCTTACGTGCCTGACGATATTGTTCACAGCATGATTGCGCAAGATAACATTGATGGACTGTTGATCAGCGAAAAGGATGTCCTGACGTTGTCGATTGCCTTTGCCGTTGCCAACCACAATACCAAGTTGAAGAAAATCTTGGATAGCATCATCGATACGATTGATGCCAAAGAGATCGACAAGTTGAACCGGACTTACCGCAACTTCAACCTTGTCTATGGCTATGATGAAGAAGAGATTACCACCATTGTACTGTTTGTTGCGGTCATTTTTGCGGTGTTTCTCGCAGTCGTCTACTTCGTATTGGCGCACCTCAAGCTGAAAGTGAACCTTGCTGAGCTCAATGCCACTAATGAAGAGAAAGAAAAACAGTGGTTGATGGAGATAATTCAAGAGATTAACAGCATTGTTTTTATCCATGGTGAAGACAACCAGATTCAAATGAGTAACTGCTCTTTGTTCCTAAATAGGCGATGCAATGGTTGCACCATTCTCGACCGAGAAACCGCAAAACCATTGGTCGACAATGCCCTTGAACTGCGTGAAGTCATCGAAGGTAAACGTGTTACCGATACTAGCGCATCTACCGGTTGCAAAGCTGGTATTCAACACGTGTACCGCGAGCGAAAAACCATCCTTTCACCAAGCAGCAAGAAAAAATTTGTCCTAACGGTTCTTCAAGATATTACCGAACAAAAAAAACGTGAGTTTGCCTTGATCGATGCTCAGGAGAAAGCTCAAACGGCAGTGCGTGCACGTGAAAACTTCTTAGCGACCATAAGCCACGAACTGAGAACGCCACTGTCTGCGGCGCATGGGTTACTCGACTTATTAGAGCGTCAAACTCGAAGCGACACCAATAAAGAACTCATCACGCAAGCCATGCGCTCTCTTAATCACCTCAACGTGCTGGTGGACGAGGTTCTGGATTATTCAAAGCTTGAAGCAGGACAATTAAAAGTGACACCAGTAAAAACCAACGTCATTACAACCTTATGCGATGTTGTGCGTAGTTTTGAACCCAAAGCGCAGAGTAAGGGACTGGATTACCGAGTGACTGTTAAACCCTTTACCAACCCTTGGTCAAAAGTAGACGCGGTTCGACTCGTGCAAATTACGACGAACATCTTATCAAATGCGGTCAAGTTTACTTCTGATGGTGAGATACGGATTAGCATTGCGCTCAATCAAGAACAACTGATTCTAAAAGTCGCCGACACCGGCATCGGCATGACGGAAGCGCAGTTGGATGGGATTATTCAACCATTTGTCCAAGCGGACGATACGATCACTCGTAAATTTGGTGGTACGGGCTTAGGGCTAAGCATTGTTGATGGCCTTGTGAGATGCATGGGCGGAGACCTTCAGATTAACTCTGAATCGGGACTAGGGACGACCATCGTGGTCAAACTACCTGTTAAGCTTTGCAAACCCAAAGCGCAGCCTTCTATTGTATATAGCTACTCGCCGACATTGCCTGCCAATATTCGCGATTGGTGTGAAGTATGGGGAATGGAAGCGACCGATATTTCCCCAAGTCTTGCTGGAACATTTTCTGAGGAAGGGAAGTACCAAGGACTTAATTTGAACTGCGGTTGTAACGCCATATGTTCACTAACCGCAGTAGAAGCAAAATATCCAGATACGTTGTTAAGTCTGTTGAGCCAAGGTTGTACACCGACAGTTGAGCCGATTAAGCCAGTAGATAAGGTCTCTTGGAAGCACGGAACGGTCTTGGTCGCAGAGGACAACCCAATAAACCAAAGTGTCATAACCATGCAGCTACGAGAACTCGGTATAGAACCCGTAATTGTGAGCAATGGTTTAGAAGCATGGCAATACGTAAATCAGGACGAATTCGTTACCTTGGTATTAACCGATTTCCATATGCCGGCGATGGATGGTTTTGAATTGGTGAACAAGCTCAAAGCAAATGAGGAGCTGTCTAAAATCCCAGTTATTGGTGTGACCGCAGAGGATTCCCGTCTGGCAAACGAACGAGCGAAAACCATAGGGATCGACGACATTCTCTTTAAGCCATACGACCTTGAGCAGCTTAAGGTGAAATTGCTGCCTTACTTGAGTGAACAAAAAACCAATCTTTGGCCTGAATGGCTAGAGAAGTTTAGAGCGCAGGATGCAAAAGAGATCGCTAATGTCTTTAAAAGCTCGATGACGCAAGACGTAACCAATTTAAAAGCGGCAGAAAGTAAACAAGAGAAGAAACGAATTATTCACGGTATTAAAGGGGCGTTAGGGGCGATAGGCGTCACTATCTTAGCTGAGTTATGTGTTGAAGCCGAACAGGCAAGTGACGCGGATTTCGATTCGCACGTCACAGAACTTATTGACCGGATAGAACACGAAGTTAACCTCGCAGGACACTGGATTAAAGCTCATGAATAAACCACTGAACACGATGGTGATCGATGACCATCCTCTACAGATTACGTTGTTAAGGCAGATGTTATTACGTAACGGTGTTGATGTTGCTACTTATGATAAGGTCGACGATGCGATAGCACATGCGAAACATAACAATTTAGATGTCATCTTTTGTGATTTACAAATGCCAGAGAAAGATGGCATCGACATGATGGAGATGCTCAATCAAATTGGCTACAAAGGCAAAGTTGTTCTAGTCAGTGCGATGGAGCTGACGATAGTGACAGCCGTGCGTGCGATGTGTGAAAGCTTTAGTTTTGAAGTGCTTGGAAAGCTATTGAAACCATACGAAGAGCAGCAAGTCATCGATATGCTGACTCAAGTGAACCTAGAACCAGTCAAAAGCACCAAATTTAACCAATGCGTAGACGTTCAAGACCAAGAGTTTTTGTTTGCGCTTGGCGAGGGACGCATCAAAAACTACTACCAACCGCTGGCGGACGCGAACAGTGGTGACATTATCGGATTTGAAGCTCTGGCTCGTTGGTTTCATCCCATCTATGGTGTTTTACCACCACATTGTTTTTTGCCGATTGTTGAACGTTGTCATTTGTCCGCCGAGTTGTTTGATGCCGTGTTTAGTAACGCGTTATACGACATTAAGCATCGTGGACTCACTCAAAAAGTCTCAATCAACGTTGACCACGATAATCTTGAAGATTGCGAGTTCGCAAGCCAGTTCATTCAGCGTTGTTACGAAAACGGCATCAGCCCAGACCAATTTACAATAGAAATTACCGAGCGTGATACTTTTCAGACCAGCGCCGCGCTCTACAAAAACTTACTCAAATTCAGAATGAATGGCGTGACGGTGAGTATCGATGATTTTGGTACTGGCTCGTCATCGCTAGAAAAACTCGCTCAATTGCCTTTTAACGAACTGAAAATAGACCGCTCGTTTATACAGGGGGTAGTGAATGACCCGAAAAAGAAAAACATCGTGCTCGCAATATGTGCACTAGCAAAAAGTCTCAACATTAGCGTCGTCGCAGAGGGGGTGGAAGACGAGATTACGCTGCAAGCCATGCGCCAATACACGATCGATGTTTGCCAAGGCTATTACATCGATAAACCAATGCCTTTAGAAGCCATAACAATACTGAATTAAAAGAATGATGAACAAAATAAACTGCCTGATCTTTGATGATCACCCACTTGTCTGTATCGCCATTAAATCGCTTGTTGAAAGCCTAGGTATCGCCAATGAAGTGATGACGGCAACAAGCTCAAAAGACGCTTTAAAAATGCTTAAAGAAGGCGATATCGGGCTGCTTATCTTAGACGTGAACCTTGCTGATTGTGATGGTTACGACTTTTATAAACGTATTAAATCCCATGGTTTTAGCGGAAAAGTGATTTTCTTTTCTGCTGAGACTAGCCATATGTATAGCCAAATGGCATTCCGTTCAGGGGCCGATGGTTATGTCTGTAAATCCGAAAATCACGAGATCTTAAAAGACGCTATAGAGGCGGTTGCGAAAGGGTATTCATTCTTCAAGTTCAAACAAACAGTGGAAGAGCATCGAAATGTCCCAACGTTATCAAGCCGAGAAAGCGCGGTGATGAAGTTACTTCTACAAGGAAAAAGTAACCGAGATATTGCCGATGTTCTGTCGATCAGTGACAAAACCGTCAGTACATACAAGCGCAGAGTCATGGATAAATTCAACGTGAAGAACATCGTGGAGCTTTCAAAAGTCGTGGATACTTAAAGGGTAAGGGATGAACCTGAAAAATATTTATTTGTCTTTTTTCTTTAGTGCGCTTTTGTTTACCACTTCAATGACCATGATCGGTGCGATGTTGATCTCCCATGAAGTGAAGCAGTTTAAGATTTACACTCAGGGGATATCCAAGACCAAGCAAAAAGTCACCTTACTTGGTCTATTGATGGAATCTGAATTGGCACGTTATGAAGGTTCCACAGCTCATGAGATTAATCAACTGACGGAATTCAGTTTTCAAGATGCGATCTACGCGTTAGAGCCGGGCAGCGAACTGGACTATGTCGAAACGATTGCGCGGAAAGTACTGCACGAGGCTGAAGGGTATTTAGCAAACGTTTATGAACGAATTGATGTCGTGCTTTACTTTCGTTCATATACGGCGAGCAAATTGATTCTCGAGAATCCGATTAAAGAGCTTGAGAACTTGTCTGAACCTTTTGATATTGATTGGTGTAAACAAACGTACTCTTGCGTACTCGCGGCATGGAAGGATCAGCTAACCGATCGCATTCTCATTTCTAAACCTTTTAAAACGACGTATTCGGAGAGTAGGGCATTTAGTGTGATTAGCCCTGTTTACTACCAAGGTGAGATTGTTGGTGAATTTGGAGAGCAAATTTTTCTCGATTCACTCAAGGTCGAAGGGAAAGCCCTAAAAGTGGATATCAACAACGGCAACAAACACATCGTTGTTTACTACCCACATTACCCGTGGTCAGACTTCGCATATACACAAAGCTACGTTGCGGATAACAACAACTTAATCGTTTATCAATTTCCTTTCAGTAAAATACTGATTGATTTCGGATTCCTGTTCCTAATCATGTTTGTATCTATTTATGGATACTATTCAAAGGCGCAAGAGTCCAAAGAAAGCAAAATTCAATTAGCCAATGCAATCAGTGATGCAACCAAAGATGAATTGACTGGTTTGTTCAATCGTAAGGTGTTCAAGGAACAAGCGTTCAAGAATAAGATAAAAATGACTCCGTTTACTGTGCTTGCTATTGATGGCGATAGAGTGAAACGCATCAATGATAAATATGGTCATCATGTTGGTGACGAGGTGATCGTGATTATTGCGGATGCGATGAAGAAAGTGTTTAGAGTGTCTGACTACTTGATTCGCACGGGAGGGGATGAGTTTATTGCGATTCTACCAGGATGCAGCGAGAGTAAATCTCTGATGTTGGCCAAAAAGCTGCAAAATGCCGTGACAGAGAACCGTTTAAAAAGCTTAGATATTAATGTAAGCGTCAGTACCGGACTTGCCATGAGCAACGAACACGAGACGTTAAATGATGTGATCATGCGCGCGGACGAGGACCTTTATGAAACAAAACGGCATCGTAGTTACTCTGAAACTGTGTCTTAAACGGGAAAATCAGTGTAAATGACTATATTGTTATTAATTGAAAAGATAAGAGTTTGATAAACTTGACCAAAACGTGACTTTGGTCTTCTATAGTAAAGCAGCTCATTCAAAGGCTGCTTTCTTTGTATTTGGCCGAAACTAATTATAAAAAACACAACTTTAATCTTTGATTCTACTTGGTAACCACACTGTGAATAAAGATCTCGACCTAAATCTCCTCAAAATACTGGTGCTGTTAGAGCGTCATCGTCAACTTAAACCTGTTGCTAAGGCATTGGGTAAAAGTGAAGCCTCGATCAGTAAATACCTCACTCGTTTGCGAACACAATTAGAGGATGAGTTGTTTATCCGTCATGCACATCATTTTGAACCGACGGATTATTTAAAGCGTAAACTTCCTGAAATTACAGGGGCGCTTGATCAACTTGAATCGTGCTTAGTTCGACGTGAGTTTGACCCGCTTTCATACGAAAAGAGCATTACGATTTGTTTGCCTCAATCCGCTCAGTACTCATTTGGACACCTTTTGCTTGGGGATTTGATGTCTTTGTTCCCTAATGCTTACATCACTGTATCAAGCAGTACCGACCACACGATTGAAGATATCTTGGAAGATAAAGTAGACATGCAATTGCACTACTTCAACGAAGAGTATCCTAAGTCAATCCATCAGCAATTTATTGGTTATGCGCCAGCTGTTGTTGTTGTTCCGGAAGAGCTCGGTATTAGCGATTTAGAGAAAGCGTGTGATCTTCCTTTCATTTTATTAGAAATGAATGGTTGGAAGGATCGAGAACAAGTGACGAAGCGCGCGTTGGAGAAAAGCGGAATAAACATTAACCGTGTGGCAACGATGGGAAATATCACAAGCTTATTGCAGGCGATTAAACACCAAGGTGCAGCGACAATTTTGCTTGAATACCAAAGACCCATTAACGGTTTCAATTTTATCTCTGTACCAGAGAGCTTTTACCCAGATGGTCGCCCTAAAGTGGTGGTACAGATGAAACAAACTCATCGCTACAATTCAATGCATCAGCTACTGACGGATGCCATCTCGAAGTATGTCAATGTCTAACAGCATAAGCTGCCGCACTCTTCTTGAGGAAGGGTGTTGAGCAGTTCAACAACGGATTCTGCGTGGTACTTTTTCAGAATGCGTGTTTTGTAAGTACTGATGGTTTTCGCACTTAATGACAGTTGCTCAGAAATCTTTTTATTTGAGTAACCTTGCGCTAAATAATGGAAAACCATCGCTTCTCGATTCGATAAAGTGACGTTACCTGAGGACTGGTTGTGCGTCGCTTTAAACATCGAATATCCGCGTGTTACGCTGAGAACCGCATCCATGATGGTTGCTTTCGCCTCATTCTTATTCAAAAAACCGTGTGCACCCATCTCAAAGGCCGCTTTAGATAAACTTGAATAATCACGGGATGAAATAAACAGGATCTTTCCTTGATAGCCAGTTGCAAGAATATTCTTCGCTAAACGCATACCATCTCTATCACCTAGCACAACATCCAGAATAACCAAGTCAATTGGTTGGTTACGAATCAACTCCATTACCTCTGCGCTGTCTGTTGATTCAACGACATTCACGGATTTAAATGCGCTTTGAACGAGAGAAGCCAGAGCCTCACTATATAACGGTTGGTCGTCGATAATAAGAACGCTATTCATATTTATGCCTCACCTTATATTTCAATTTACTGGCCGCATCCCTTCAGCAGTCATTTAATGTGGAAGAATTGTAGGAAAAATCTGTGGCGAGCGGGTGAAAATGACAATTTCACTATTTGAAACTTGTCGTCTCAATTGTGAGATGGTGTCGCAGTAAAAATAATGAAATCAATTAGATGCAGGATGAAAGATTCGCAGTGTTGCATTGACGTCCGTCTCTTTCTTTGGGGGCGGGAAAAGCTTACAAAAACTTAAAACCCTATAAAATACAATGGCATACCGTTTCTTCATGAAAGGCGTTAATTTGCGGTAAAGGAACGTGTTTTTTACTATTTCTTCCTTGCTGTTCTTATGGAGTAGGCGGAATGCTAAATAGGATTAAAAAAATAAAACACAAATTTTACCTGATTTTAAGTACCGTTATCTTGGTACTTTTTGCGATAACCGCAGTCGGTGTACTTACTACCAACCAAATCAATACAAACTTTATTCACTTTCAATCGATTAATAGCAGTGCATTTGAAGCAACTGAAATCGAAGCGAATCTTCTAACTGCAAGAATTAATGCATTAACCTATCGAACAAACCGAGATCGCCTATTTTTCAATCAAGCAATGGAGGCGTTAAATCTGGCTAAAGACGAGGCGCAAAAGCAAGCATTAAGTTCGGAGGATGATGAACGTAAGTTGCGCTTTGAAAAGGTTTCGTCTCAGCTTGAACAGTATATGGTGCACTTGGGAGAAGTTTCTCAATTAATGGCGAAAAGAAATACCGATGTGAATGCTTTAGTTTCTTATCAAAAAGAGATAGAAAACAAACTCATGCGCCGTTTGAACAAACACACAACTGAACGAGGTTTGATAGCAGATGCGACTTTGGTGTTTAAGGCGCTTACTCAAGAAGCAACGGAATACTTGTTAACCAACAGCGAGCAAGACTATGAGCAATTTGAAGCGAAGCTGGATCACTGGAAGAGATTCATGATACAGCTTCATTTTGTTGATCAAGACAAACTCAACGAATTAACTGGACACCTTTCAACTGCGTTATCCAGTGTTGCAGAAACCATTCGAGCAAGGAATCAACGTTGGGATGCACTTAAAGATATTGGTTTTGAAATTGCCGACCAAATCAACGCAATAAAATTGGATGCAGTTAATGACCAGAATGTTTTAAAGGAAGAAATTCAACAAACGACAGAACAAGCGACGATGAATGTAGCCTTGGCATTGTTGATTGGTTTACCTGCAGTGACGTTTTTGTGTCTATTTATCTCTAAAGACATCACGAACAATGTCATCTTTGCAAAGCAAGTAGCGGAGAAATTGAGCCGAGGTGAAATTAGTGTAGAGCAGCAGCATGCAAAAGGCAGTGATGAGGTTTCTGAAATGCTTGTTGCGTTACACAACATGGAAGAGCAGCTGTATAAAACCGTTTCTGAAGTTATCTCTTGTAGCGATCTTCTTGCTTCGGCATCAGAGCAACTTTCTGCAGTAAATTCCGAAATCTTGAGCAATGCGCAGTCCCAGCAATTGGAAACTGACCAAGTAGCGACAGCGGTGAATGAAATGACGGTGGCGATTGCAGAGGTAGCACAAAGCGCAAATGGAGCGTCACGGGAAGCGGAAATTGCACCGGAGGTCTCTGACAGAGGACAGAGTGTTATGAACAGTGCGATGCAGCAAGTTGGTGGACTTGCTGAACAGATGGGAAGCATGAGTCAAGAAGTTGGGACGCTTTCTAATGGTACTGCAGAAGTTGCAGACATTACCGAAGTTATCCAAACCATAGCTGAACAAACGAACTTGTTGGCGTTAAACGCTGCGATTGAAGCTGCACGAGCGGGCGATCAAGGTCGGGGCTTTGTCGTTGTTGCTGATGAGGTTCGTCAATTAGCGCAGGAAACACAAAAAGCGGTCGAAAAGATTGGGAATCGTATTACTACGCTGCAACAAAATACCTCTCAAGTGGTTGAATCTATCGATGCAGGCCAGCACATGTTGGAACAAACTGTGCAGCAATCGGCTTCTGCCAATGATGCGTTTTTAAGTATTTCATCAAATATTGATCAAACGAATGCATTGAACACACAGATTGCAGCCGCGACAGAAGAGCAATCTGCGACCGCAGAAATGATCAACCAAAGTGTTGTCTCTGTTCGCGATCAACTTGACCAGACGGTAAATATGATTCAAGACAGCAACCAAGCCGCCGATGAATTGGCGAAGATGTCGATAAACCTCTCTGATCAGATTCGCTTTTTTAAACTGCAATAAAATAAGAAGGGCAGACGCGATTTTGTGTCTGCCTTTGTATTTGCGCTTGCAGGAGGAAGACGATTACGTAAAGATCCCTTTTTTGTTCTATTTTGAGTCTGTTATGAGCCAACCTTCTTTTGAATCCATTGTTCACTCCCGTCGTTCTGTACGTAAGTACGATGCCAGTGCTGAATTTAACCACAGTGAAGTCGCGGATGCCCTTGAGCTGACAACGTTAAGCCCAAACAGCAGCAACATGCAGATGTGGGAATTTCATCGTGTTATTTCATCTGAAAAACGCGAACAACTTGCAGAATTTTGTATGGGGCAAAATGCAGCGAAAACGGCAAATGAACTGGTTGTGTTTGTTGCTACGACTCATAACTGGCAAGAGCGCGCCAAGCGCAACGCAGAGACTGTGCGTCAAGCTTTTGAAAACCGTGACGACGCTGCGGCTAAGCGCGCTCTTAAGTATTACGAAAAACTGATTCCAATGGTTTACAACAATGATGCATTTGGCCTTCGTGGCGTTGTGCGCAAGTTATACAGTTGGTGGTTGGGGCGCAATAAGCCAATGGTTCGCGAAGTCAGTAAGTCGGATATTCGTGTTTGTTTGCACAAGAGTGTTTCTTTAGCCGCGATGACGTTTATGTATGCGATGCGTGAAAAGGGGTACGACACGTGCCCAATGGAAGGCTTTGATTCAAAACGAGTAAAGCAGCTTCTTGGGTTACGTGGTAGTGACCAGATCACCATGATCATCAGCTGCGGTGTAAGAAGTGAAGAAGGCGTGTATGGAGAACGTCATCGCGTTGCCAACGACAGCGTGATTAAATCACATTAATTAACACTAAACTTTTCTGTCGCTATGCCGTTAACAGTAGTGAGTAAACTGCGATATTGAGTCGTTGAATGTGTTTTGTTCAAAAATGGGACAAAATTTCAGCATTTGATAGAGAAGTGTGCAGTTCGCATCCTTTTGATTATTTACAAATTCTGTCTCAACGACTACAAAAGGACTCTTGGATTTTTCGCCTGTGAAGTGATTCTCTGTGGCATTGCATCAAGCCTCTTTTTCTTGATGCGTATTTTGGATAATTGGGTTTATGAGTAACGTAACCAGCACCATTTTGACTGAAAGTGGCACCAATGAACTTGAAATCATTGAGTTCCATCTAGAAAAACAAATGCCAGATGGCAGCACAAAAACATGTTTTTACGGCATTAACGTCGCTAAGGTTCGCGAAGTGATTCGCGTCCCAGAGACGACTGATTATCCGAACGCCCAACCGCACATGATTGGTGTCTTTTCTTCTCGTGAAGTGCTTACGCCTCTTGTTGATCTTGCTGGTTGGTTAGGTGTCCCGACACGCCGTGATTTAGAACGTAAGTTTGTTATCGTTACTGACTTTAACAAGATGACTAATGGCTTCTTGATCGACAGTATTTCTCGTATTCATCGTATTTCTTGGAATGATGTTGAATCTCCAAGCCAGTTTCTAGAAGCTGGGGAGCAAGATTGTGTCGTTGCCGTTGTGCGTAAAGATGGCAACTTAATCATGATTCTCGATTTCGAAAAAATCATTGCTGACATCAACCCAGAACTGAGCATGGAAAAATACGATGTGACGGGCGATAAATCGGTTGATTTGAACCAGCGAATGGTTGGCAAACGTAATGCTAAAACTATTATGGTTGTGGATGACTCTGCATTTATTCGTTCTCTGATTCAAGATACCTTGGCTTCTGCGGGTTATAACGTGATCACTTGTAAAGATGGTGGTGAAGCGTATGAAAAGCTAATGAGCTTGATTGAAGTGGCGAAAGAAGAAAACTTACCAGTGCGTGAGTTGCTTGATGCTGTCGTCACTGACGTTGAGATGCCTCGTATGGATGGCATGCACTTAGTGAAACGACTACGTGATACAGAAGCGTACAACCAAACTCCAATTGTGATGTTCTCTTCTTTGATGAGTGAAGACAACCGCGCGAAGGCATTATCTCTTGGTGCGAATGACACCATCACCAAGCCTGAGATAGGCCGTATGGTGAATATGATGGATAAACACGTGTTTAATTTTGCGTAGTCTATCCGACAGTGAACAAAAAGGCTGCCAATTTGGCAGCCTTTTGTTTTATTAAGGACAAGGAAGAATCTCTAGCGTGTAGCTCTCATTCTCTGATTCTGGCGGTCCATATAAAATGCCACATTGAGTAAGGCTAGCGCGGGGTTCATCTGCTGCAGCAATAACCATTTCACGTGTACTTGAACCCGATGGATGTCGGATAATCTTCCAATCTGAGTCCGAACCATCAATTCCCTGAACTAATAATGGAAGGCTATCATTGTCCGCATCTGGGTAGCCGTAAAGAAATACACAGTACTTCGAGCCATTTAGCTCACAACCATCGAAAGGCAGTGCTTGCATTGGTGTTTTGCCGTGTGTGTTTTTGTTTGAAACATAGGCAAGGTGCTCTTGCCCTGTAGTTGCTAGTTTTGCATACCCGACGCCTAGGCCAGAAGCTATCGCACCTTTCATCCCTTCCAAGCGAGCTTCACGAGCATCGTCTTGAATGTTTAAAAAGCGCGGAGCAGCGGTGACAGCCAAAATACCAAGGATAACGATAACAACAACAAGCTCAATTAAAGTAAAACCTGATTTTCTTTTCATAAATCATCTTTTAATTAGGTTGATACGATAGTCTAATGTTTTTAATTTATATGGTGCTATAGACTATTAATTTCCATAAATGGTGAATTTATATGGTACATCCACTCTAAAATGGAGTGTGATTATAGTTCCGTTTATTTGTGCTGGATAGTGTGGAAATCGTAAATCTAGCGTTGCAAATCTGTATGAATTGTAAAGTCGTAGAAACTGAGACTAAGAAGTTCAAATGTTGACACATTTTGATTGTGTTTTAGTGCGCTTTGATGAATCCTACGCAGGGCGAGAGTGGGGGAATTATTACTATCTGATATTCATTCTGCTTTCTAATCATAAAATCAAATATAAGAATGACATCGATGGAATTCGATTCTACAAACTTGCTTGCTATGGGGCTGATCTTCTTAGGCTCTTACGTTCAAACTGCGATTGGATTTGGCCTTGCTATTGTCGCCGCGCCACTACTCATTCTCTGGGCTCCAGAGTATGTGCCTGCACCTATCTGTTTGGTCGCATTGTTTATCTCGTTAATGAATGCGATGAAGCACAGAAGCAGCGTCGAAATTGGCGGTTTAAAGATGGCACTGATTGGACGTGTTCCCGGATCAATTGCTGGTGGCGTCTTACTGTTTTTCGTTTCGACAGAAGCATTAACTTTATGGATTGGCTTTTTGGTTCTGTTTGCCGTTTCCGTCAGCGTGTTGCCATTTCGTATTGAACCTACGCCAGGTCGTATGACTTTTGCTGGATTCTTTTCTGGTTTATTTGGTACGAGTTCTGCTATTGGTGGACCACCAATGGCGCTTTTATTGCAACATCAAGAAGCAAATCAGTTACGTGGTAACCTATCAGCGTTTTTTGTGTTCAGTTCTATTATCTCTTTGATTGTTCAGATCCCTGTGGGTTTCTTTAACTTACATCATCTGGTGATTACTTTGCCCTTGCTACCAGCGGCAGCACTTGGTTACTGGTTAGCGGTAAAAACAACGCAGTCTTTACCAAAAGAAAAGATTCGTTTTGGCGCTCTCACACTGTGCTTTGTTAGTGGTATTACTGCGGTGATCCAAGGTCTCTCTTTGTAGTTATCCTAGAAGGTCTAATTCGCTTTACAAAACGCGTTCTCACTATAGAATCGCGTCACTTTTCTTTGTCGAGTTAGTTATGAACAACAGTCGTTACGGCAATTTCATGGCAGCGTTGTCCTTTGTAATCTGGGGATTACTGCCTATTTACTATCGTTTTTTACCTAATGCTTCAATGGATGAACTATTGGCACTGCGCATTATTGGTTCAGTTCCGGTTGGTTTTATTATGGTTTTGGCGATCACCCGTCATTGGCCTAAATGGACGGCAATTTGGCAAGATAAAAAATCACTATGGTATACGTTTGTTGCCAGTAGTTTGATGTGTATATCCTGGGTGGCGTTTACGTGGGCGTTAACGAATAACCGTGTTATTGATGCTAGCTTAGGCTTTTTTATAGGCCCGCTTGTCTCAGTGGCCCTTGGGGTGTTTGTCTTAGGTGATAAGCTTTCAAAAGGGCAGTTTATTGCGATATTACTGGCATCAATTGGTGTTATCTACCAGGTGATTCAATATGGTCAGTTACCTTTAGTTGCGTTGACGATGGGGTTGTTCTTTTCACTCTATGGCTTATTCAAGAAAAAGATCAATTATGACTGGAGTACAACGCTTTTTGTCGAAGCCATTGTGTTAACACCGTTTGCCTTAACGTATTTATTTATTAAACAGTGGAGCTTTGGTCAACTAGCATCAACGGTTGATGTAACAACATTTATGCTCTATTTGGGGAGTGCTCCGGTTACGCTATTACCGTTAATTTTCTACTCCATTGCTATTCGTATTACTAACTTATCAACGGTTGGTTTGATGCAATACATCGAGCCGAGTTTACAGTTTGTTTTAGCCGTTGTATTTTTTGGAGAAGTATTCGATAGCGTAAAAGCCGTGACATTTGCATTTATTTGGGTAGGGCTGCTATTTACTATCTTTGAAGGGATCGCCAAACTTGCCAAGCGCAAAAAGCTTGCCAACCACTCACTTTAATTGATTCCTTCTTTAGATTCATAGGGCTAGCTTATATTTAATATATAGTTAACCCATAATGAACTCTAAAGAAGGAATTGTCATGATTACCGCTCTCTACGCTTCTGTCCTCACATTACTGCTCATCTGGCTTGCTTTTCAAGTCATCAAACAAAGACGAAGTAACAAAATTGCTTATGCTGACGGGGGCGTTGAAGCGCTTCAAATTGCTCGTAGTGCGCAAAGTAATGCAAGCGAATATATTCCCATCACCCTCATTCTCATGGCATTACTTGAATACAATGGCGCACCAGTCTGGTGGATACACCTTGCTGGTATCACGTTCGTCATTGGCCGCGTCATTCATGCAAAAGGGATACTTGGAGAAGAGCTGAAAGGTCGTGTTACCGGGATGAAGTTAACCTTCTTGACTATGATTGGTTTAGTTGCACTTAACTTAATCTACTTGCCCTACGATCACTTATGGTAAAAAAATCAACGTATTTACCCCCAGCTTGGCTGCTTGTTCTGGTTGGCTTAGTACTGAACATAGCAGCAATTATCTTAACCAGTGTGGTGTTGGATAAACTTGGAAAAGAGACAAGCCTTCTTGCTGATCAAAAAGCTGATAATCTTTATTCGATTCAACTTGCTTGGAACAGGGTTGAAACGCTAGAGCGAAAACGAGAAGTGTTGTTATTGCATTTACATTTAGCTCAAAGCCAGAGTGTCTCCGAAGAAATGAACAAGGTACTCAGAGCGCATTTGTCTGCTTGGACTGGTGAAAAGGTCAGCCCAATCGAAATCACTCAACTTCCAACTCTGATGGCAGAAATTAATCACGCTCAAGGTAACGATCGAAATAGAATTGATGGCTATTACCTTGAAAACTTGGAGATCAGTGAAGTGATGTCAGAGTTGGAGGAAAACATGGCTTGGTATAAAAGTATTGGCTTGTTTCTTCAAGTGTTTGGTTTGGCGTTAATTTTAGCGAGAGATTTGGCTCGTAACCCCTGAATTTTTCCTTATTGGTTGCTATTTGCGAAAATACGTTCGCATATTGCATTCTCAGTAATGCTCAATGGATTATTATTCATGGTGATTAATTGATATTAGTTGAATATCAATTGGTTAAGTTGTAACTGAAAATTGGCACATCTAATGCTTGAGTTAGAGTGACCCTTTAAGCCGAGGGTCACCTAGCCAACTGACGTTGTTAGTGAACTAGATTGTTCACAAGTATATATAGCCAATCACATCTTTTGTGTTTGGCTTTTTTTTTCACAATCAATTCACGGATGAATTGTTACAGTTTCGGGTCGAAGAGTCGCGATAGCTGTGATAGTTTTCGCCCGAGTTGAATCATAATTGGTTGTATTAATGAAGAAAATTATACGTTTGGTTGGTGTGGCCTCCATAATGGGGTCTCAGTCTGTGTATGCAATGAGTGAAAAAGATTGGGATATTCTGACTGACATTGGTGCGTATGGCCTGGTTGCTACCGCAGCGGCCGTCCCTGCTTACAAAGGGGATTGGGAAGGCTTTTGGCAAGCGGGGTTCAGCATTGGTGCTGCTTCAGGCATCGGTTTGATCGGTAAAACCACTATAGATGCAGAACGTCCGGATAAAAGTGGTAACGACAGTTTCCCATCCAACCATACGGCTAACGCTTTTGCTTCGGCAACAAACCTTTATTTACGTTATGGTTGGGAAGCTGGTTTACCTGCATATGGTGTTGCAGCACTGGTGGGTGTAGGGCGTGTGGAGGCCAAAAAACATTATTGGCGTGATGTTCTTGCTGGTGCAGCTTTAGGTACGTTGAGCGCGTATGTCTTCACTGATGCTTATGATGAAAATGTGCAGCTTGTCCCATGGGTGACGAGTGAAGACGTTGGTGTATCGCTGACTTATCATTGGTAATTTTGTACGAGCACGATCAAAAGAGCCTCGGCATACCCGAGGCTCCTGTATTATGACTTTTCGTTTCTAAGTGCAGTTTTTAGAACTGGGCCTTAATCCAAATCATACGGTGGTCTGAAGAGACATCTTTGCCATTGCCGTACTTACCGATACGGTCGTCGTTAAACAGCTTGCGACCTTCTTCATATGATGCTGCCCAGTAAACACCAGAATCAGCCACATTTAGGTTCGCAGATGGCATCGCATAGTCAACACCAAGACCGAATGTAGACGTAATGCGGTTTGGAATTGGGTGTGTTGAGTTTTTGTCTACCGCGTGCTCGGCCGCACCATAGCTTGTTGGGTAAAGCTCGCCATTCATCACATCTTGGTTTACCAACGGATCATTGTGGAAGTCTTGCATGATTTCACTAAAGCCATCGCCATCCAATGGGTCAAGGTTTTGGTCACCCATCATCACAAACTTCGCACCTTCAGCTAAGCCACCTTTGTTGCCTGCATCATCGTAGAAGTATCCTTTACCTTGTACATAGTGATGCCAGAACTCAACTTCTGCACCGTTTTGAACTTTGTTTTTACCTGGATCGAAGACCGGTGGAGTAGGGTGAGACATCAATAGATGAACAACTTCGTCGCCTTTTTCTGTTGGGATAATAATCGGTGCATCTACGTGGTTTTTAGAGGACAGACGAACAACATCCCACTCTTCTGCTGTGTACCAATCGTCACCACAGGCCATGCCATCAGGGATCGTTTGTGAACCGTCACAGATAGTGATGGTTGGGATTTCTGCCCCTTCCATGTCTTTCCACTTGAACTCTTGGAAAGTTCGTGTGTTTTCTGTGTCAATTTTGTATTTAGACATCAGTGCAAATGCGTATTGACCATGATAGAAACCAAAGCCCCATGCATCGCCAGGAAGCTGGCCTGCAGTGCCATTGTTATCTAGGTCAAGGTCACTGTTTAAGCCTGTGTTGGTTGAGTAAGATTCCGCATAAGGATACTCAATAGGCTCAAGGTTAGCTTCGCCACCGGCGCCTTCAAGGCTTTGTGCGATAGATAGGTAGTTTTTCTGGAAACCTTCCAGTGCGACTTTATCTTCTCCAGTTCCATCATTATTGAATTCCGCCATCATCAGAACATCAGGTCGGTTTTTTTGAATGATGGCTGCGACGTTACGAATTTGAATGACTTTCTCAGCCATTGTTTTATCTTCGTCGGCGATTGTGCCGTCAAGGTAAGCCGTTACCAGCTCAGTTTGCTTTGCTGGTTCAACTTGCATTTCTGCAACGAGGTCTTCAAAAGTACTACGATCAAAAGAGAGGTTATAAGTGGCGATCTTTACTTCTTTAGGTTGAACATCTACGTATTCAGTGTCGTCGTTGCAGCCAGTAAGTAACGCAGCGCCGATTAGGAGAGCTAAAGGGGTTTTGATGTATTTCATTAGTATGCAATACCTTATAATTGGGTTCGCGCAAATACTAAAGTTATCAGTAGCTTTTGTAAGCGATCTTCGTCACACAAACGATTGCGTAGTTGCACTAATGATCAGGTTTTGTGTGATTAATGCAATAAGTGCATCATTTTCAACAGTAGAAGGTTATATACAATCTGTTAAATAACGATGTCTATTTTGTTTAATTGGAATGGATTTATAGCGTTAATTGATTGAATGAAGTGGATTTTGTGCGCATACAAACTGAGTTTAGGTGAGAGACGTTTTTCTTTATACTGTGCACGTACCAGAAGTGAGGACGACCTCACCGCTCTCATCACTATCGGGGACGGCCCCATTTGTTAGGGATCTCTCAATGGCTTGGGCAATTCTTTTTCTTGCGGGTCTATGCGAAGTCGCATGGGCTGTTGGGCTTAAATATTCTGAAGGCTTCAGCAAACTTGGCGCATCAGTATTCACCATCGGTTTTATGGCGTTAAGCTTTTGGTTGCTTGGTATTGCGCTTAGAACGTTACCACTTGGTGTTGCTTATGGTGTTTGGGTGGGCATTGGTGCGATAGGAACGGCGATTGCCAGTATCTATTTATTTAATGAGCCAGCGACATTGGTCAAGCTCATAAGCTTACTGTTGATTGTTGCTGGTATTGCAGGCTTAAAGTTTGCGGCTTAAGTTCTCAATCATTGATAAGTAAAAGCCAGAGTCAGACTCTGGCTTTTCGCATTTTAAAGCAGGTTCTTGCCTTGTTAGCGTTTCATAAATGGCAACTTTAAGTGTTGTCCAAATACGTTGATAAGCGCGCCCGTAACTATCAGTGCTCCTCCTAAGTAAGTCCAAGCGGACGGTAACTCACCAAAGAACACGATCCCCAGCAGTACTGAGAATATGATTTGGACATAAGAGTAGGCGGAGGCTTTACCGGCTTCCTGAGTTTGCATGGCTTCGGTTAAACCAAGTTGGCCAATTTGAGTAAATACACCAACGAGAACGAGCATCAAGGTCAAGTACAAATCCGGCATCACGAACTGATCTCCGATGAGCAGGATAGATGCTGGAAGTGCAACCAATGGAAAATAGAAAATAATAACGGAGCTGTCTTCTGTCTGACTGAGTTTCCGAACAATCACGTACGCAATCGAACTACCAAATGCACCTAATATCGCGATCATAACACTAAACATCGGAAGGGCATGTTCAGCATTAGGGCCCGTTTCCGAACTGACCATGACATAGACACCCAATAAACACAGCACAATACAAATTAGAGTCGAAAACTGAATGCGCTCCTTAAGGAAGAAGACCGCGAGCAGTGCAGTAAATACAGGATGAATGTACTGAAAAATGGTCGCTTCTGCTAAGGGTAGCGTCGTAACGGAATAGTACACACACATGAGCGCCATCGTGCCAACCGCGCCTCGCGCAAACAACAAGGGTTTGTTATTGCCCCAAACTGATATGCCTTTGCGTTTTACATCTAGGTAACTGATCACGAGTGAAACTAAAGCCCTCGCTGCGACAATTTCAAATACAGGTATGCCATGTAAGCTGACATGCTTAACAGTGGCTGACATGAGAGCGAAACCAAAGGCAGAGAGCACCATAAAGCGCACACCAATGGGAATTATCGAATTGATTGAATTAGGCATCTTACGGCTCGTTTATTGAGGGAGATCGCACTTTAGCATACTAGACTGACAAAAAGATCAGCACCTTGTGATTAAGGCTCCGGATCTTATTGAAGCAAGGTAGACTGTCTCGTTCAGATATAGAAATAATAAATACATAAGGAGAAAGGGATGATTCCTATTCAAGCAACGCATGTATCTGGTGTTGTGATTTCCGAATTCGACGGCATCAAGAAAATGTTGTTATTAGAGCGAGTCAAAGGTGGTTATTGGTGTCATGTAGCTGGTGGGATCGAAGAAGAGGAAACTGGTTGGCAAACGATCGTTCGAGAGCTCAAGGAAGAAACACAAATTGAAGACGTCGAGCTTCACAGTGCGGATTTTCTTGAGCAGTTTTATGAAGCCCACAAGAACCGAATCATGGTCATCCCTTGCTTTGTTATGTTTTGTAAACCCAACCAAGAAGTGGTATTGAACCACGAACATACCGATTATCGTTGGTGTTCATTAGAAGAGGCAAAACAACTTGCTCCTTTTGCGAATCAGCATCAACTCTATGATCATGTGTGGCAAAATTATGTAGATAAAGCACCAACACCATTTACTCATATTAAACAGAGCTAGATTCAAACAGGAAAAACGATGTACGAAGGGTATGAAACGAGCCAACCGCTGCAAATTTCTGAACGTATTGCGATAGAGCCATTAATGACCAAGCACGCCAATACGTTACTTGAAGTTGTCAATAAAAGCCGCGACAGCCTGTCTCGTTATCTGCCATGGACAGAGTTCGTAAAGAATCGACGCGAAGCCGTGCGTTACATTTCTCAACGTATCAACAGTCGTGTAAGCGAAGCACACTGGTTTGCGCTTTTACTGGATAATCAATTTGTCGGCGTTCTCGGTATTAAAGGTGTGAACGAAGAGACACGCGTAACCGAGGTGGGGTATTGGCTTGCAGAAAGTGGGCGTGGTCATCGTGTCGTCAATCAAGTGCTCTCTGTCATCATTCCGTTAGTGAAGGGAAGAGGGCACGCGAGCTTGATTCAGTTTCACTGTATGGAAGATAACATCGCGAGTATTAAAGTAGCGGAACGAGCGGGAGCCTCTTTAAAAGAATACGTTGATCATGATTTTGAAACGTTGGATCCGTCTCAACGATTAGGCATTTATGAACTGAAACTAGCTGAAATCAATGCTTGATAAACATAGCCTAAAAGTAAATGTGGCGATATAAAAGAAAGAACAAACAGCAAAGGAATAGAGCGATGGAAATAAGCATTCGTCCCATTACTTGGCAAGAGGCAATGCCTATTCGCCATAAGGTATTGTGGCCCCAGAAGGCTATCGAGCATTGCATAGTAGAGGGTGATGAAGACGCTGAACACTTTGGGGCGTTTGTGAATGATGTTTTGGTTGGGATTGCCTCAATCTATCTTGATGACAACAAAGCAAGACTGCGCAAATTTGCGGTGTTGCCGGAGTTTCAAAGATTAAGCATTGGGTCTTCCCTGATTCGATATATTTTAGCGAACTTACAGTTGTCACCCGTTGAATATTTTTGGTGTGATGCGAGGGAATCTGCTCTGGTTTTCTATGGAAAGTTTGGGATGCAAGTTGAGGGTGAACGCTTCTACAAATCTGAAATTCCTTACTACAAAATGAAGCTTGCGCTTTAAGCAAAATAATTTGAGTTTGAACTCTAACTTCCTTATTGCGTTAATAGTCAGAATGTTGCCCTTGTGTTAACGTTGAACTGTACATAAGTGCGACATTGCCCGTTATCGGGTGCACAAGGAGATAAACATGAACGCGATCGTCGACGTCGAAGTGGGTCAATTACTACAGCAGAAGTTGGATAAAGTCAGAGCGGCGTATAACGCAGAACCATTCCCGAGCTTAGACGCCAGAAAGCAAAAGCTTAATCTTCTCAAGCAGACTATCTTGGATAACCAACAAGATTTAGTTGAAGCGTTGAGTGAAGATTTTGGCTACCGCTCTGAGTTTGATACGGCAATGACAGATGTACTACCGACCGTTGCTCAAATCAACTACACCCTAAAGCGCCTCAACAAATGGTGTAAACCAAGCCGTCGTCATGCTGGTTTATTGCTTGCTCCCTCAAAAGTTACGGTGGAGTACCAACCTGTTGGTGTTGTTGGCATTATTTCTCCTTGGAATTTTCCGGTCATTCTTAGCTTGTCCCCTTTGGTAACGGCTCTTGCAGCCGGAAACCGAGTCATGATTAAGCTGAGTGAATTTACGCCACTGACAAATAAAGTGATCACTGAGATATGTCGAGCATTGCCCGATGATGTCATTGTTGTCGAAGGGGAAGTAGAGGTTGCTCAAGCATTCAGCAAGTTACCGTTTGATCACTTGCTGTTTACTGGATCAACTAATGTTGGTCGTGCAGTGGCTCGTGCCGCCGCAGAGAACTTAACACCAATTACATTGGAGCTTGGCGGAAAGTCTCCGGTTATCGTGGCGGAAGACGCCAACTTAAATAAAGCGGTCGATGCTATTTTGTTCGGTAAGTGTATTAATGCGGGGCAAATTTGTGTTGCTCCAGATTATGCTTTTGTACCGGAGGGAAGAGTCAATGAGTTTGTTGCGCTCTTCTTGCAACGTTTTGATGCGCTTTACTTAAAAGGTCAAAACGAGCAAGGCTTTACTCATATCATCAACCAACGCCAGTACGACCGTTTAAAGGCTGTGTTGGAAGATGCTAAAGCCAAGGGGGCAGAAGTACACACCGTGCCCGAGACGAGTTCAGAAGGCCGACGATTATACCCGCATCTAGTCACCAATGTTTCAGAAGAGATGACTATTATGCAGGAGGAGATTTTTGGTCCCCTTATGCCAATTAAGCCTTACCGTGATATGCAAGATGTCATAAGCTATATCAACCAGAATCAACGCCCACTTGCGCTCTATATCATGTCGGATGACAAACGCACGATTGAACATATTACCCGTTATACCCACAGTGGTGGTGTCGGGGTGAATGACACCATCTTGCACGTTGGCGCAGAAGACGCGCCATTTGGTGGTATTGGTGAATCTGGTATCGGTCACTACCATGGCGAGGAAGGCTTTAGAACCTTTAGTCATGCCAAAACGATCTTAACTACGCCAACTTGGCTTCCTCGTGTCGCTATGCTGATGGAGCGACGCGCTACGGCAATCAAAGCACTACAAAAGTTCTTTATGCGTTAACGTTGTTGATGTTTGAACGCTTAGGAATAAGAAAACCGCCTCGTGAGGCGGTTTTTGTTTGGGGCTAGAATATACGGTCGTGCAGCTTAAACTATGTAACTTAATGGCTGCCTAAACATTTGGTAGCCATTGGTATTTCTACTCTACACAGCTCCAACCTGTTGTATCAATCGAGTTAATCCAATCGGCAATCAACTGAACTCCTTCATCATGGACAACGTGTCTACCTAGCTCTGGCATCATGTTTCCGTTGTCGACATTGATACGGTAGTGCAATACGGAGTTTTCTGGATCGCCCGGCACAATTACATATGGCGATGGGCCTTTATGGAAGGTGATACCGCGAGCACAAATGCCCATCTCACCAATACCTTCACGCCAGTATTCAAACTTGAATGGGTTGCTTGCAGCTTTACCTTCGGTACGGTGGCAGTGCGCACAGTTCACATCTAAGTATGCTTTGGCATAATCCAGTAGTTCTGTATTCGTCAGGTTACTTGCACCAGTCTCCGTATTAAAAACAGGGGTCTTAGGTAAGTTCTCAGGTGTATCTGGCAAGGCTTCAGTGAATAGTCCTAATGTCTCCCAATGTACTAACTGGTTAACTGGGGAGCTATCAGAAACGTCCTGTACGCTGTTGAGGTTACGAGCCTTCGGACCAATTGGAGAGAACCCCTTAGGTTGCGTATTGCCAGTGGGGTCGGACACGTCGGCTTCAACCTTGTGACACAGGGTACACTCGTTTCGGCTTGGCACTTCATAAGTGAAATTAAGCGTTTCACCGTTATGCTCCACACTTCGTTCAAAGGGAACTGAGACTGCAGTCAGGTAAGCATCTGTTTTGTCTTCATTCCATACGTAAGGTAGGGCAATCCAACCACTGTCACGACGAATCAACAGGCGAGTCTCGATCATCTCCTCGTTTTCACCACGCGCATTATCGGTGCTTGAAGGAAGAGCAAAGGTTTTGATCAATACTGTGCCAACTGGGAAGTCGAATACCTCTTGCTCACGATAGCTTGCGGAGACTTCGTTTGGCATCACAACAAAACGGTATTTGCGTGCATAGTCGGTAAAGAGCTCAACGTTCATCTCATACAGCGTACCTTTGGCTGATGCAGCCAAGTTCAGGTTTTGCGTTGGATCTTTGGCATCTTCAAACAGATTGTATTGAGAAAGACTCACACAGTTTTCACCGTAGGTCGCGCTTTCTCGCGTAATGGCATCCCAGTTTATGCCAGACACATTTTCTACAGTACAACTCGCGTTGCCTACGATACCGTTTGGTGTATCTGGATTATCAGGGTCAGTAGCCCCGTCTTCTGTTTGATTGTAACCATAAATAACACCATTAATCGTGACGGTATTGATGTCTAATGGCGTTTTAGAATCACAGCCGGCGGTTAGTAGCGTCGATTGCTCATTCTCGTACAAGAAATCGGCATTGGCTGGATCTTCGGCGTAGCGAGCAATGGCAGTAGGGTCCATATTATCAACCAATACACCTACGCTCGCTCCATTGTTGACTAAGCAATTACTTTCTGCGTCATTAAACTCCGTGAGGTAGTTCCAGTTTGTTGTTCCTGTCATGCCGTTTAAAGCATCGCGTAAAGGCGCAAACATTTGGGAGCGAATCAGTGATTCACCCGCGCCATCGTAGAACAACGCAGGGAAGGCTTGATGATTTAAGGTATAAGCTAAAATCATATCTTCAATGAGCGAGCCGTTAGGGTTTGCGCCTGTATTAGTAATGGTGTTGTCGTGGAAATACATATTGGTCGGAACCGGATTCCAACCCTGCATTACCGCATTACCCTCGGATGTGCCATTCAGCGGACTGTAGGCATTAGGGTCACCATTGACCAATAGATAGCTGGTCATGGCCAGCGCCATCGAATCATGGTTGGAGATGGTATTATTATAAAACTCACTGTTACGGCCAGATAGGATCACAACGCCAGTACCTGGCGGGACAATACCAACTACGCCACATCCACCAAGTCCGCTTTGACAAGTGGTATCAACGTAGTTCTCTAGATTGTTGTCACGAATCACGTTATCGAAGATACGAACATCATCAATTAAACGACCGATCGTAGTTGCTCCCGGTAAGTCAAACAGCAAGACACCGCCCGTATTGCCTAAAGCGAGGTTGTCATAGACATCAACGTTCGAACTATTTTCAATTTCGATACCTGCGATGTTCTTTTCCGCTACGTTGTCACGTATTACTGCACCAATGGTTTGACCCACATAGATACCAGCATCGGCACTACCGTAACTCCAAGTGTCTTCAATCAATACGTTTTGGGATTTTACTGGGTAGATACCATAAGTACCACGTAGGTTACCATCTTCATCACGGGCACGTGGCACTTCGAGCCAGACCGCGGCAACATCGCGAATAATGATACCTTCAACACCGTCGGCTTTTATGCCATTTTTTGACGCGTCTGATACTTGCAAATCAGAGACAGTGATATTAGAACCGCCACTGATTGCGATGCCGTCTTTACCATCGACATTACTAAAGTCGAGGTAAGTTTGATCAATACCTGCACCGCGTAAAATGAGGTTGTTTTTTGAATCGACCGTTAACTGGTTATTCATTTTAAAACAGCCAGCAGGTAAGGTCACAACACTGTTGTCCTCGGCCAGTTCAACAAGGTTTTTAATCGCAGTGACTTCTGCTGCGCTTGCCCATTCTTGTCCATTTCCACACAACTCAGGTGTGCCGTATTCAGACAGTTCATACCCGCTTGAGGATTGCGGTTCGTCATAATCATCACTGTTACAACCAATTAAAAGCGTGGAGCTTATTAGCGTAGCGACAACCGTTTTGTTTATTCCATGCATGATTTGCTTCCCTGTAATTAGTTTTATTGACTCAGTCAGGAATAATTAGAAAGAGTGGTTGTATTGGATGCCGTAGATGTAGGCATCGCCCTCTGAACGATAGGCAATATCAACACCCGGCAGAGCGTGTGGTTCAAGTGGCTCGGTAAACGTGACTTCTTCAGCATCGATAAAGGTAAAGCCAAAGTCGATTCGGCTGTTTTGATTGAAAGCGTAGGTTGCACCAAAGCTATAATTGATTCGGTCGGAATCTGGTAAGTTGATGCTCTTATCGTTCACGTTAGGTGTCTCGTCGTAGGCAATACCTGCGCGAAGAGTGAAAGAAGGGTTTAGCTGATAAGTTGCCCCTAACGCATACTTGAAGGCGTTTTCAAAGTTCTCATCTTTTTGCAGAACTTCTTGTCCATCGACGGTTGCGCGAATTTCCTCAAATACATTCCAACCCGTCATCATCACACTGTAGTGAATAGCAAGTGGCGCTGTAATCTGATGGAAACCAGAGAACTCAGTGATGCTTGGTAAATTTAAGGTTAAGTCACCAGTCACTGTTTGACGTGGCATCGAAATCGAGCTTGGAATATCTGAGTAATAATCACCTTCAAAATCTACATCAACTTTGGAGCGGTAACTTAAGCCAAAGCGATGTTTTTCGTTTATCTCCCACAGCGCGCCTAAATTAAATCCATAACCCCAACCATCACCATCTAGTGATTTCGCAACGTCGCTGCGAGCAAAATTAGCGCCGGTATCGGCATTGATGGCATCAGCAAGGATTCCAAGGGTGCGAGTAAGCTTGGCTTTACCATAGACAAGGCTTGCTCCAGCACCAACACTGAATTCATCGTTGATGCGGTAGGCGATAGTTGGATTAAAATTGACGGTTTCTAAACTGGTTTCTCCGCCAATTGGGCCCGCTAGATAATCATCAGGATATTCAGTGGCAAGGCCAAAGTCGGTAAATATACCAAGTCCCCAAGACCATGAATCGTTGATAGGGGCGGCAATATAAAACGATGGAACGATCACATTATCAACAACGTCATTGTTGGTTAGCTGATTATTAAAAGCGTCTGACGCACTATTACCGGTGACTCGAACCTCTGGCATGATGTAAGCGGCGCCGATAGAAAGCTCGTATGAGTCAAACATCGTAATCGCAGCAGGGTTGTGGGCGACAACTGATGCGCCATCGGCAATGGCTGCCTCTCCTGCATTGGCTCGTCCTAGACCCGCAGCAGAATGCTCAGATAACTGAAACCCCGCAGCGTATAACTTAGGGGAGCTGAGCGCTATCGCTATAGCAAGCGCGAGTTTTGCATTCCTTGTATTCATATCACTCTGAAACTCCATGTGTTTTTAGGATGCGTTTTAAATAAAAGTGCTTATGTACCCATAAAGAGGGTGAGTAGGTTATTCACGAAACACTCATCTCAAGCATAAAAACAATTAACATACTTGTAACATTGAATTTCAAGATCTGTTATTTCCATCTCATATAACTAACGGGTTATAAATGTGCTTGTAACTATCTGTAAATGTTATAGTTAAGTTCAATTTGTATCGTAGAGAAGCTTCACGAAAGCACTTGATTGCGTTTGATGTCCACGTTAAAAATGTGGCTTAAGTATCAGCAAATAGCGGGTTGTAACAAGTCATTTTTTAGTACGATCGTTTTAAACGGCTGTTTAATTGATATTTAAGGCTTAAAAGTCGAATTTGCGGAAATGATGCAATTTATCACTGAATCGGATGCTAAACTTTATGAACGATTAGAGCTTTTACTTAAGGAATAGAAAGCAATATGGTGCTGAATTGTTAGGAGCGTCTTCGGGTGTACCTACTAAATCACACTTTGTTTCTGCGATCTCTTTGCCGAAGAGAGGGAAAAAGGGTGGTTGCTTGTCGATGTATCAATCGAGCAAAGGGCGCACGATCTTGCCCACTGTAGAGTGGAACGGGATGGAAAAGTGATCGAGATACAGCGTAATTCAAATCTATACGAGTAAGCCTACTTTGAACGCATTTTATACGATTGCTAAGTTGGCTCATTTGGACCATAATAATAAGACCATTTGGTCTGTAGGAGTTCAAGATGGCAACAGCAACATTAAAAAGCTTTAAACCTAAGCTGCCATCTAAGGCAAATTTTTGGTTTATGCTGGGCATTGAAGATGCCGAAACCGGTCGTACAGATGCGGTTCATAAAGGTTTTGAGCCAAAGGTTTATCGTAATATCGTTGAGCGCGTAAAGCTCTCTCAAAGCGAATTTCAGCACGTGACGCTTATCCCTGTCAGTACAATCAAACGACGTTTAAAAAATGAAGAACGTTTTAATACGCAAGAGAGCGATGCAATCTACCGTTTAGCAATGCTGCTCAAACTTGCAACGGAGTTGTTTGATGATGAAGAGCGCGCTTTGGGCTGGATGCGAGAAAACGTCTATGGTTTAGGAGGAAAACGCCCACTCGACATGGTCTCTACCACGGTCGATTTCGAGATAGTTAAAGACTTGATAGGGCGATTAGAGCACGGGGTATTCTCGTAGTATGAAGCTCTATCGATTGACGCAAAAGAAGTTTTCCGAATCTCCATTTAGTCCGATTGGCGCAAAGCTTTACGGAGGGCGATGGAACTCAAAAGGAACCGAGGCCCTCTATTTTTCGGAGTCTGAGTCACTTTGTTCTTTAGAAGTATTTGTCCATGTTAATAACGATCCTGCTATTACGAGACTTTACGACTTGTATCGTATCGAGATGCCCGAATATCTGATTGCTGCTTTGGGTGAAGAAGACTTGCCGGTAGCTTGGCGATCTATACCCGCCAGTGAATCCACTCAGTACATTGGTGACCAATTTCTAAATGATCCGCATCCAGAGTTCGCGGCATTACAAGTACCCTCGACCATTTCCCCCCGCGATAACAACTATGTTGTGAATCCAAACCATCCCAAGATGAAAGAGATCATCAGGAAAGCAGAAAAGCTCGAATTTGCTTTTGATCCACGAATATTTAAATAAGATGCTCAACGCTTAATAGGGTAAACGTTGAGCTTTCGTTTTTTATTGGTCTTTATCCCGAATTTGAGTGAGCGGCGTATGCGTTAGTTTTTGGCGGCCAGCTGTTGACCATCGCTCGTGTCGTTTTGGTAGCTGCTTAATACCACTTCAGCTCCTTTATAGGACAAATGGCTTGCGTCGGTATACATCGCGTTATTTGCGTCGATCTTCATGACACAATTGCCTCTCTGGCATATGTAATCAGTTAGGTCGACAAACTCAACGTGTTCGAACTGCTCAAAGTACTGAGCAAGAATCGCAATATTCTTCGGATGGGTTTGTTTTGGGGCAAAGTCGCACTCTGTGCCTTTTTCACCGCCGAATAAGCGGATTTTCCATAAGCACTCGCCAATAGCAAAAGGCGCAGAAGGGGTTGGCCCAAATACCACTATCTCTTTGTCTTCTAATCCCTTCAATAATTGCGTCAGCGAAGCTTGATAGTTTTTACTGGAAAGCTCTTTTCCGAAGTTAGAGGAAATGACGACCTGTCGAATAGAAGGCGTGTTTTGAATGGTTTTGACTGCGTTGGTGAAGAAATCGTGACAAGATTGCCCGCTAACGCCAGGAATCACGTCGATATAGCCAATCGCACAAGAATCTTGAGTAAGTTGGACCACTCCTGCTGGCGTTTCACGGGCTAGTTGTTGAACAAATACCATACTATGACTATTTCCTAAAACCGCGACTGTCGGCTGCGATGAAGAAGAGCAGGCGTCGTTTACATTTGTATTACCGTTGCACGCTAATCCGTAGCCATTATTGACACGCATGGCCTCAAAAAATGCATTTCGGTCAGGGAACCCACCGCTTGTATGCCCAATAAAGCCAAATGTAAGCAGGGGCATCGTCACCAATACAAGTGAAGCGGTGAGTGTTTTCATGCCGATTTTTCTTCGGCTGCGAAATGGTTTCTCGACAAATCGCCAAGTCATGTACGACATTATTGATAGCATGCCGACATAAAGAAGGAAGCTGAATTCTTGTCCGGCCGTTAGTACATAACGATAAAATACCAACAGTGGGATATGCCATAGATATAGGCTGTAACTGATTAAACCGATAAAGACGATCCATTTTAAGCTAAGTACCTTACCGCACGTATTTTGGTTTGCTGAAAACAGAATGATCAGCGATGTACCAATGACAGGAATTATTAACATAAGGCCAGCACCATCTTTGGACTTATCGAATAACAAGGCTGAAGCCATGACTAAAACCACACCGATGACTGCGAGCGTATTGTTTGGTGTTACGTTGGTTTTTCTCATGATGAGGGCAATCATTGATCCTGCGGCCAGTTCCCATGCTCGCGAAAAAATCATATAGAACGCGAAATCGGGGTCGCCACTCGCATACCAAATCGTCATTAAACTCAATAAAAAGACACCAATAAAGAAGGCAAGGTATGACATGATTTTATTTCGGGCGAGCAACATCAATAGTAATGGAATGACGATGTAATATTGCTCTTCAACGCCTAGACTCCAAGTGTGGAAGAGTGGGTTGGCCTGCTCCTCTAAACCAAAGTAATTGTGACCCTTCAAATAAAGTAAAACATTAGAAGCGGACAAAATGGATGAAACAGAAAATTCACTGACTTCTTTGTGCGCTTGAGGAAGAAATAACCACCAAGACAATACATAACTCACTGCGATAACCAGTAACAACAGCGGTAAGATACGGCGGATACGTCGCTCATAAAAATCGACAAGGCTGAATTGATTTTTGTCTAAATCATTGATGATTATGGTAGTAATGAGGTAACCACTGATCACGAAAAAAACATCAACACCAACAAAACCACCAGCAAAAGCTTCGATGTCTGCGTGGAATAAGATAACGAGTATGACCGCTAGTGCTCTCAATCCATCTATTTCTGCTCGGTAAGTCATGATCTTCTCCATTTATGTAGCCAACGTTTGTTGTTCATCCTTGGGTGGGATAACTTGATCTTAATTAGGTTGTTCTATCCATTGGGATAGCCTTTGAGCTTGTCGATAAGCATTAAAGTATTTGAGGACTCGTTGTCGTCCGCGTTTGCCCATTTCTTTACGCTTCTCCAGAGATAGCTCCGCAAACTCATTAATGCACTGAGTGATGTCGTCAACACTGTGTTGTTTTACAAAAAATCCAGTCTCATCGGTGACGATTTCTTTGCATCCCATGACGTTTGAGGTGATCACTGGTGTGCCAACTGCCATTGCCTCTTTGAGTACAAGAGGCCCGGTATCGACGCAGCCAGTACGCGAGTAGCAAAACGGAGCCACGAGACAATCGTATTTTGGTAAATTGTCCTTTACCCAGCTGTGTGGTTTTGCGCCCAAAAAGGAGACGCAATGAGTCAAACCAAGTTCACTAGTCATCGAAACGAACTCTTTTTTCATAGGGCCCGTGCCGATGACATCAAGATGGACATTGAGCTTATTGGCGATAGGGACCAGCGCCTCAAGTAAATATTGCAGACCTTTTTGCTCAACGAATCGCCCTAAAAAAACCAATCGTAATTGTTCTGAGTCTGTCTTTTTTTCGGGGGTGAATTGCTCAGGTTTTACACCACAGTGGAGCAATTTTACGTTTCCGTTGGTCATATTTTGAAAGTCGTTATACATGTCATCGCAAACAGCGACTGCGAAGTCGCTGGCGTTGATCTTCTCTTTTACATCAAACGGAGACTCATAAACGTCATGCCCGTGAGCAACAAAAGAACAAGAAATATTGAGCAGTTTAGCGGCGACAATGGCATGTGCTGCTGTGTGCTGACAAAAGTGAGCGTGAACGTGACCAATGCCTTGCTCAGCGAGTTGGAATGCTAATTTAAGCCCTGTACCCATTAACGACTTCTTCGGAATACCAGATTGTTTGAATGCAAAGTGACATGCTTTGAACAGCCCCTGAACGCGAAGGTGCTGTAGGCCCTCTGTCTTAATATTCTTACCAATTTCGATAACATCGTAAGTAAAAAAAGATTCGCAAGGTTCGATTTCAAACGTAAAAACTGTCACGTCGTGGCCACATGCCTGAATGGCGTCCACTTCAGTTTGAATGAAGGTTTCACTCAAAACTGGGTAGCTAGGTGTAATAAACGCGATTTTTTTCATTTTATGGCTCGCTTCTTTTCGTTCACGGTCGAGAAGGGAATTGCAAAAAACAAACCAAACAATCATCGACATAAAATCAATAAATTAGGGATAAATTTCTATTTTGAGAATAAAAATGACGGTGAAGTTTAAGGCGTTCTCAATTTGAAGTCTTTAATTGAGAAAAACCGTTCATGCTTGGGTATAACCGTTCTTTTATGAGGATTTAATCCGAAATTAGAATGGTCTAAATATTGCTACTTTTAATCGGTCAGAATTGTTCTGACAGGTGAAGAGGCATCATGGCATGGATAAAGTCAGTGTGATTATTCCAACCTATCAATGTTTGGAATATCTCCCCAAAGCGCTTGGAAGCGTGTTCGATCAAACGCACCGTAATTTTGAGGTTATCGTGATTAATGACGGCGGTGACCTTCGAACTCAGCGTTATCTTGAGTCGCTGCTTGATCACAGGCTTAGGTTCCTTAACACCGATGGGGTTGGCGTGGCTGAGGCGAGAAACTTGGGAGTAAAAGAAGCATCGGGTGAGTACATTGCCTTTCTCGACGCTGATGATTTTTGGCTACCTAACAAGTTAAAAATGCAGGTCGCCTTACATCAAAGCAATCCTGAGTTAGCTCTGAGTTTTAGTAACTATGTTCATGTCTCGGAGCGTTATGAACCCTTTAGTGATTGTTTTGGGTTTTGGAACCAACTCCAAGACGAGACTGATGACGTACTACTGCTTAGCAAACCATTGGATATGATCATTGCCAATAATATTATCGGTACGTCCACCGTTATGCTGGATGCAAAGATGGTGGAGGCATTTCCTCTGTTCAAAGCAGAATTGCCTTACGCCGAGGACTGGGAGTTGTGGCTAAGAATTTGTGAAAAATACCAAGTGGGAGTGGTGAATTCAATTCAAGCTGGCTATCTGGTTCGCCAAGGTTCCATCACGAATACCAAAAATCGTAAATTACAGCAACTGGCTTGTGTGAATGGCATTCTAGAAACGTATCGAGAAAGTGCGTCATTCTATGATATTTCTCCTTTAGCCTTTAAAAAAGCGAACGCTAGAATCTTAGAAGGATATGCCGATTATTATCGAGAAGCTAAGTCTTACTCTAAGGCGATAGCACTTAATGTGCGCTCCTTGATTCAAGACCCTCAGTCTCGACGTTTGCGACGCATAATGGCGGATGGGCGAGAATTGGTACTATCGAATGTAAAGTCTACCCCTCAGCAATAATACAGCCTATTAAGCAGCAGAGATAAGGGTAGACACTGTATGAAATCAAAGATTGAAATTGAAAAGCGCACTACACTCAGTGTTCAGTTATTAGCAAAAGATTTAGAATTCATAAGTCAATGAGTGAAAGCGATATTCAGGCAAAAATTGCTAGCTTTACCTGTATAGAAGAAGCGCTAGAGTACTTTGATATTGGTTTTGATAGTCGCTTCATAGACAAACACCGTATCGAACTTGTAAAGCGGTCTAATGGTTATTTAATTATGAGCAAGCCGGACGATTGGTTTTCTGCCCGTCGTGCGTTTAAAAATGCTTACTGCAAAGTACAGCGCAGTTTATTAGATAAAACGACACGCTCAGCATGTCGTGGTTGTACGACATGCCAAAGAAGATAAACAATGTGGCAGTCTTAGCTTCTTTTTCGACGTCACGCTGATCCGACTTACAAAAGAACCCCGTCTAAAGAGCGGGGGTCTTTTATTTTTATGAACGGAAACGCTAACTTGCTTGATATTCTGGGTAGTCAAGTAAGCCTTTCTCGGCACCACCAAACAAGGTTGCAGGATCGTGTGCAGCTAACGGGTAGTCGTATTTAATTCGGTTCGGTAAATCAGGGTTTGCGATGAATGGACGGCCGAACCCCACCATATCGGCAAGACCACTTTTTAGTGCTGCTGCCGCTTTTTCAGTGTTGTAACGACCAGCGTAAATAATGGTGCCTTTGTAAGCTTCACGAACTGCAGTTTTAAATTCAGCAGGTGTATCTGGCGCGTCGTCCCAGTCTACTTCTGCAATGTGGATGTACACAACGTTAAGCGCATTAAGTAAGGCAGCGGCAGCGGTGTACGTTTGCACAGGGGTTTTATCTACCGTACCGTTGAGTGAAGTAAATGGAGCAAGTCGAACGCCCACACGTTCAGCACCGATAGCTTGTGTCATCGCTTCGACAACGTCACCAAGGAAACGAAGACGATTTTCAATGGAACCACCATATTCGTCTGTGCGGTTATTGGCTTCTGAATCGATGAACTGGTTAACAAGGTAACCATTAGCAGCGTGCAGTTCTATGCCATCAAAACCTGCTTCAATCGCATTAAGCGCAGCTTGACGATATTCTTCTACAACGGCTTTGATATCTGCTTTGGTCATTTCACGTGGCTCGACAACATCTACAAAACCTGGTTCGTCGCTACCATTGTCGATGAATACTTTCACATTTTCTGCTTTCAATGCGGAAGAAGAAATTGGTTGTTCACCACCGATGTTGTCAGGGTGGGTTACGCGACCAACGTGCCAAAGTTGGGCAAAGATAGCGCCGCCTTTTGCGTGAACGGCATTCGTTACTTTTTTCCAACCAGCAATTTGTTCTTGGCTATAAATACCAGGAGTCCAAGCGTAACCTTGACCCATTGGTGAGATTTGAGTGCCCTCCGCGACAATCAAACCAGCAGATGCGCGCTGAGCGTAATACTCTGCCATGATCTCATTTGCAGCATTACCCGGTTGACTAGCACGTGAACGCGTCATTGGCGGCATAACGATGCGGTTTTGAAGTGTTAGAGCGCCAAGTTGAACAGGTTGGAACAGTACATCTTTCATAATAAGCCTCGTTATTTGCTCGTTTGAATCAATTCGATTTGGTAACCATCTGGATCTTTGATGAAAGCGATATGCGTTTCGCCGCCTTTCATCGGACCTGGCTCACGTGTGATATTGCCGCCAAGTGCTTTGATTTTGTCGCATGCCGAATAGATATCTTCACAACCTAAAGCCATATGACCAAACGCGTTTCCGAGATCATAGCTGTCTGTATCCCAGTTATAAGTCAGTTCGATCGTTGCACCGTCTGGTTGGTTTGCGTTACCCACAAAAACTAATGTGTAACGGTATTCAGTGTTCTCGAAGCGGTTCAGTTCAGCCATACCAAGCACTTTGGTATAGAACTCAATGGATTTATCAAGATCAGCAACACGGATCATAGTGTGAAGAAATTTCATATATAGCCTTCTTTTGTTTTCGCTTGGCGCTTAACTTTTCTGTTATTGCTAAGTACCTAATGGCGACGTTATGAGCCTAAATATATAAGGTTGCCTTCGAAACATAAAATTATCATTGATTATTGTTTTTATAATTTATTTTTATTGAACTGCTTTTTAACGTAAATGATTTATTGATTGCATTTTATCTATGTATTTAACTGATAGGTTTAGCTTTTCTTTTCAAATCAGATTACTTAGAGTGCTAATAGCTTCGTACAGACGTATTGGGAATAGATTTTAGGAGGGAAAATGAATCAATCCGTGTTAAAGGCCATGACGTGGCTAAAAGGGATATTAGATTCTAACCAGATTACTTATCAAATCGTCGGCGGTTTTGCTGCCCATTTGCACGGTGGATCACGACCTATTGCGGATATCGATCTGTACATCCAGAAACAAGATTCTGAAAAATTGCTTCCCCATATTGCCCCTTACATCAGTAAGCCACTTAAGCACTATCAGGAAGAAGGCTGGGATCTTGAGTACTTACAGCTTATTTATGGCCAACAAAAAATTGAAATCGGCCTTAGTCCAGGAACGCGAATATTTAGCTCAAAAAGCAAAGAGTGGGCGACGCTGGAAATTGACTACGCAGCAAATGTTATTTGTGATTTTAATGGAATGAAGCTTTCAGTGATCGATATTTCAAGGTTAATCGATTACAAGCGTGTTCTCTCAAGAGAAGTGGATCTCATCGACATTCGAGAGCTTGAACGAATTCAACAGCAAGCTCAATAGGGGAGAGATAATGGACAAATTTACCGCCTTGTTTGAGATTGCTCAGCGTAAGTCAAACTACGATGAAAACAATACTTGGTATCAGGGCTCCGTCACTTACTTCGAAGCGATATACTCGGAGTTGGAAGAAGTGAGAGATGAGGAAGTCAAAGGGAGAACATGCTTTTTAGAGGACGAACTGGGAGACGTGTTGTGGAATTATCTTAATCTTCTGATGGCCTTAGAAAAAGAACAGGGCATTGACGCTCGGTCTGTGATTGAACGCGCCGTTGAAAAATACCAAGCACGTGTGACTGCCATTGAAAATGGGAAGAGTTGGGCAGAAGTAAAGGCTGAACAAAAGTCAAAATTGAAGAATGAATTCGACTCGAAACGAGGCAACAACAATGAAACTGACTAAATACTTATTTTACTGCTAAAAGCGCTTAGTCAAGAATTCAAAAGTACAAAAACTATGGTGTCCCTTTTGAACAACTGGATGATCTTTACATCAAATCATAAAAGGTGAACCACCGGGAATGGGTTATTTGGATTGGTTAGGCTACATGTAAGAAATATCCAAGTTGCTCAAATGTCACACTAGTAAAGGACCAGGGAAGGTGTTTGATGGAGGTATCTCTACGCGAGATAACAAAGGAAAACTATGAGTCCGTCAGTGAACTCGATGTTACTAAAGAGCAAGAGTCTTATGTTGCTTGTAACATGTGGTCGCTGGTGGAATCATTCTATAACGATACGCACGTAACTCGTGCCATTTACCAAGATGAACAAGTTGTCGGCTTTTTTATGTGGGTTCGGGAAACAAAAGAAAAAATCTCTATTTGGCGTTTTATGATTGATGCCAAATATCAAGCGAAAGGCATAGGGCGTATAGCTCTTCATAAGGCGCTAGAGGAAATCAAACAGACTGAAAACCTCCGTCAGATTGAAATTTGTTACAACCCAAACAACCCCATAGCAAAAACGTTTTACTCTCAGTTTGGTTTTATGGAAGTTGGTATGGACGAAGATGGCGAAGATATGCTCGCTGTTATCAGCCTTGAACCAATATGACAAGGCATGTGAAAAGGGCAAGCATCGTAGTTGGTGCTTGCCCTTTAGCGTTTTACTCTGTCGATAGTTTAGCGATGAAAATCAGACTCTCATTCATTGGTCTGTTGATGTGCAAATCTTACTATCTCACTAACTTAATCGCATTTATTTAGTATTTGTCGTTGGCATAGGAGCAAGTAGCGCTTCCAGTTCCTCAGGAGTGAGTAGATCTTTCTTTTGTAAAATATCACTCTGTTCCAAAGATAACCGTGTCTTACTTATCAAGTATTTTTTTTGAGTTGGTGTGAGATCCTTTAAGGAGTCAATCAAATCTTTGAAGTGGTTTGTGTTCATAGCCTAGCTTTTCCCCGTTGACGTTTTATAATTTTCTAATGGTCTTAGTCCATATTGACTAAATAATCGTTAATTTGTTTATTAATGGTGACAAGCTCTTTATTAATTATAGCGATATCTGCGTTATCGGGAGCGATATTGTCACGTGTGTGTTCTTCAACTTTACCAAGAGCGGAGACTGCCGCTTCTTCTCCAAAGCTTGAAAGTATGCCTTTCAAACTATGAGAAAGAAGGAATAGTTCCGACCAGTTTTGTTCTGCATTGAGTTTATTAATTCTGTCTAAACCATCTTCGTAGTCTTCCATGTAGGTTGAGAAAACAGCAAAGATAATATCGACATCGTTATCCATGTAGGTGTTAAGTACTTCGAAGTTAATCATCTCTCATCTCCACTGTGGTATGTGTAAGTTAAAAGGCAAAGGTAATTGAGTTGAGTAGGAGCCGGAAAGGTAATCCTTCAACCAGTTCGACCAGTTTGGGGGGAGTGGTCGTTGCGATAGAAATTCGATACTTTCATCCAAGATGATATTAGGTGCTGATATGTTGTTGTCGGAAAGGTCTTTTAGTCTCAGCTCAGTTGAAAAGGGATACTTTTGTCGAAACTTTGGTTCTTTCGAATTGTGCTGGGGGTGGCCTTTTAAAGGAATGCCAGACTTAGCCGCCACTAAGGTAAGTAAGCTCTGCTTTATTGCAAATTCACCAAAAAAGTCCATCAATGGTATCGCTTGCTTTAACAGCAATAAGGGGGTTTTACTTGGCACAGAGTAGTAATAGCTCAGAGATTGCATCAATTTTTTGTGCGCGTGTTCTGGTCGTGATTCCAGCAAAAGTAACTTACATTGCATCATTTGTTTGAATGCGGCGAGATCAATCTGCTGGTTTCGATTCAATTGCTTTTCGGCCAGCAAGCAAAAATCATTAAGTTTCAAAAGAACACGTTTCTTCTCATTCGGCGAGCGGAGTGTTTTAAAGTGCTCGCTGATGATGTCGACATAGGCGTTCATCGCTGATAGCCATTGTGAATCTGTAGAAGAAACATTTGAAGCGTACATATAACCTACATCGTACAGCCGATCAATTTGGCCTAGTTTGGCAAGGATTCTTGATACGGTTACTAATCTGATACTACTACTTGGTGTGAGCTCAAAAGCGCGATTAGCCAATATAGACGCATTATTTTGTTGGCCGAGACTTTCATAAAGGCCCACGAGGTTATCTATGGCACGTAAGCAAAGTGGGTTTCGTGTGACATAATCAGCAAGGATAGTGACTGCTTCACGAATATTTCCTTTCTTGTGCTGTACGAAAGCTTCTGCACAGATACGACTCGCGTGTTCCTTTTCTGTACAAAAAGGTAGAAAGTTTTCGAGTACATCAAATTGCTTCGTTTCTATGAGTGTATCGATAAGTAAAGACTCCACGCACACGCTTTGTGTATGCTTTTTATGCAGTTGAGCGATATCGGCGAGGGTAGGTCTTTCAATCTTACTTAGTTGATTTCCCACGTCTGCAAGTTGATGTTGTTCTTGCAGCGCTGCTAGCATTTTGTTCTTTAACGCTTTGGTTTGCAGTGGCTTGGTGAGTAAGTGACGAACTCGGCCAGACAAAGCCGTCAAAACAGTCTCTTGAGTAGCGTCGCCAGATATCATCAATACCGCTGTCGTCTCTGAAATGAGTTTTGCGCGGCTCATTAAATTGATCAGATCTAAGCCAGTCAGTTTCGTCGATAGGTGGTAATCCATCACAATGAAAGAATAGAAGCGAGTTTTGACCGCGGCGAGTGCTTCTTGTGCGCTGTTTACACAAGTGATGTTGGCGATTTTTGCGCCAAGCGCAACAAGTTGATGTCTGATCAACGTCGATGAGGTTGAGCAGTCATCTATCACCAAAATACCAATGTTCTCGACTTCAATCTTCTCTGCGGTCAAACTTCTTCCTATTTTACAGATTAGTACACTCTAAAATAAAATTAGTCATCGGATTGCATAAAGGCAAGCTGTTTCTAAGATTAAAAAGGGGCAACATGCCCCCCATCAACATTTGCGTGAATTAACTCTGCACAGAGTCCGTTTCTATTCTTCTTAGTAGCTCGTTCGCTTTTTTCATCGCTCTTCTTGCACTTGTCGACTTCCGTTTGTTCAAGAGGATGTCTGAGAATTGCAGGTACTTATCCGCCGTTTGAAATCTTAAGTCGTTAATATCTTGAAATCCCGCCGGAAAGTTTTCAGAAAATAGGTCAATATCTTTAACCAGTTTGTCGAGATTGACGGTTGTTCTCGCTTGCTTCAAACGGTAGTAGAGCCCTTCAAATTCTTCTTGATAGAGTAGGCGAGCAGCATCGGCTGGGAATGGCAATGGATTTTGACTGTCTTTTGCTGTCTCAAAGAGTTTCATTTCTAAAACTGCATCTTTCATCGCATTACTGATTGCGATGTTTTGGCGGTGCTCATCAGAATCGGCAAAAAAGGCATTTCCAACTTTGATTAAAGTAACAAGTGCGGCTGCATCTCTCAGCTGTAACGCTTCATTTAAGTGCTGGCCAAAGACCTCGCTTGCAAGTGAACTTGGTACAAACGGGTACTCTTGATGAATTTGATGTAATTCTTGTTTTAGGTCATAAATTGACTTGGAGCCTTCAATTTGGGTGTAGCTTGATTTCTCTAACTGGCTGTTAATTTGCCTCGCGATAGAAAGTAACGTTGAATGCTTACTCGATTGAATATCCAGTGCAAGCACTTCAATTTTATGGGAGTCAGGATAGTAGACTTTAGCTTGTTGAAGAATGTCCTCAATCTGGTCGTAATTGGGATAAGTACTAACATCAGAGTTAAGTACATCATCAATCTTTGATTCGTAAGCACCAAGTAGGTAGGGCTTATACAGCCTTAAAAAGCCCGCTTTGATCACCGGATGCAGATCATGTTGTGAATCGATAAGAGATTTCGTGTTTTCTGGCGCGGTATCGAGTAGTGCTTGTGCTGAACTAATATGCTTTGTTTGCTGGTTTAATGCAGCCTCAAGTTGAGTGAGCTGGTCTTGTTGATCTTGATATACCAATCCTAAAAGCGTTGCGACGACAAGCGATGCTGCGACACTCGTGTAAACTGGCCATCTCGTTTTGTTTATGTGCTGTTTAAGGAGTTCTGCACTAAGGTCCGTTGGTGCGAGTCCTTTATTTAGCACTTTCGAGAATAAAGACCATTTCGTGAGCGGGAAATGAGCGGGCTTAATGACGCGAACATTTTTCTTTAGTGCTTCGTCAACTGGTGTGCGTGCGTAAGGGTGTTTACAACTCAATAATTCATAGGTAATGCAACAAAGAGCAAAAATATCATCTCTAAACTGAGGATCGTTTCCTGAGAGAATAGCAAGTGAAGCGTAGTTTGGCGTAAACCCCAGAGTATCACTTTCTTGGGTTTTACGTTTAGCGGCATATTGGTCGTGCTTTAACTGTTGAGTTTTGGATACACCAAAGTCTAGAAGTTTAACTTTTCCTTCTGAGGTAAGAATGATGTTCGCAGGCTTAAGATCGGCATGAACCACGCCTAGAGAGTGGGCATACGCGAGAGCATCCAGAGTCTCATTTAAAATAGACAGCGCGGCCTTAAATTTAAGACCATCAGGGCGAGAGCGCTGAATCAGAGTTTCTAAAGTTTCACCATCCACATACTCCATGACGAGAAAATACACGTCGCCATCAACGCCAAAGTCGTAAACACGAATTATATTAGGATGGCTGAGTTTTTGAGTTTGCTGTGCTTCTCGAATCAACATTCGTGCGGTTTCAGGTTGGGAAGAGAACTCCTCCTGAAGAATTTTTAATGCGACGTAAGGTTTATCAGTCCCTGATGACTCAAGGATTTTGTCTTTTGCCAAGTAAACATCGCACAACCCGCCGTGCCCAATAAGTGATTCAATTTCGTAGCGACTCTTGATGGTTTCACCAACTAAAGACTGCGACGTTGAAGGTTCTCTTTGATTGCATGAAGTATTGTCTATTTTATTATCTAGAGAATAAGTGTTTTGATTTTGAGACATTTTTGTATTTGTCTCATTATTTAATTGGGCGGAGCCTTCATAATTTGAGTCAACAATCTTATCAACTTTATTTTCTCTTTTTTGAGTCTTTACAATTTTTGTTTTATCACCGCTCGTATCTTTATTTATAGAATTGTTTTTACTTTGGTCTTCCATCACAGAGGCTCCGTATAAATGATGGTGAAAATATATAGTCTAATAACTCATGAAAAATGATGACTTTTTGATTTCTCGGTCAAGCTAACATCGGTTTTTTGACGCGTGTAAATTGAAGTGTCAAAAATTTGAACCTCGTTGTATATTTTGTTCTGAGTAAAAATACCTGATTGCTTTGCTAGAAAATTAATTCATTATTCCGTTCTTGAAATATAAATATTATTTTATGGGTCGATAATAACTTAATTGTTAATAAATAAACGATCTAAACATAAAGAATGAAACACAAATATTAAGCAGTCCCTTTGGCGAGGTTTACATGACGTTGGTTTTAACCATAACGAGTTTTCATAAGTTCACTCCTGAGATAGAAGGCGAGTTCATCTTTGACGCAAGCGGCGAACACGAAAAAATTTCCTTTGGCCGCTCTGAACAATGTAACTGGACACTTCCCGATCCAGAAAGAGTCATTTCAGGTAAGCATGGTGAAATTATCAAGTTTGGTGACAAGTATTTGATCAAAGACTTATCGACCAACGGCACATTCGTGAACAACTCAGTCAGTCCAATCGGACAGGGCAATGAAATCGCTCTAGCTCATGATGATGTGGTGACCCTCGGCGATTATCAAATTCAGGTTAGCGTTCAGGAGAAGTGTTTAGAACAGGTGCCAGTTCAAAGTGTTGAATCAAATGAATCCTTTAACGAACGCGCTAGCAGTAATTTCAATCATAGTGACTTTGGCATAAGCGTTTCTGAACTCTTAGAGGACAGTGTTTCTAATGAGTATCAGTTAGATATTGGCTTAATGGATGACTTTATTGAGCCCTCGATTCCTCCTCAGCAAGAACAAGATATATCACGTCTCGTCACAGAAGAACCGAACAAAACTCCCCAAAAACTGAGTGCCAGTAATGAGGCTGACGCGTTCATTCGCGGATTAGGTATTAGTCCGAATATGGTACCTGACGAGCAGAGAGAGATGTGGTTTCAGCAGCTAGGAGAGTCTTTTTCTTTAATGCTTACAGGATTAATGGAGACTTTACACAATCGAGCTGAATTCAAACAGACTAATCGCTTAAATCATACCGCATTTAGAAAATCTGAGAATAATCCACTCAAATTCTCGGCCAATTTAGAAGACGCTATGCATAATCTTTATAACCGGAAAACCGCGAGTTTTATGCCGCCTGATTCGGCAATAAAAGAGGCATTTAAGGATATTGAAAACCATGAACAAGCATTAATGCAAGGTGTGAATGGTACGGTAATAAGTGTTATGTCATTAGTTGATCCATCTTTAATATATTCTGAGTCACTTTCTAGTGATAGTTTGTTTAATAAAGTGATTCCGACAAGAAAGTATTATAAAAGTTGGAAAAGGTTCGAGGTTATTTATGACCAACTAACCAACGACGTTGTTAATAAAGAAAATCTTTTTTATTTAGATGACTTTGCCAAGCATTATGAAAACGCTCTAAGACGTGATAGTTAAGGTCTAATTATGAAATTAGTTAAAAGAATAGTATTACTTATATTAACAGTGACTCTCATTGGGTGTTCAGCGGCAAACTTAGTGGTTGACCCTTATGCAGATTTAGAAATAACGGCGAGCTATAATATCAATCCAGATTCAAATGGGAGGCCGTCACCAGTTGTTATATATATTTTCGAACTTACATCACCAACGGTATTTGAAAGTCAGGACTTTTTCTCAATATACGAAAGCTATGACAAAGTTCTGGGCCCCGATTTAGTCAACAAATTTGAGATCTCCCTAACGCCAGGTCAAAAGGAGGTTTACCAAGCCAGTATGTCTCCCCAGACAGAGTATCTCGGCTTAGTGGTTGCGTTTCGAGACATCGAAAACTCGAATTGGAGGCAAGTGATCGAAGTTGAAAAGACAGGTTACAACACCTATCAAATCCACTTAGAAGACCTGTCTTTGTTCGTGCAATAATCTTGGTGACTATTCAATGACACACTTTTCCCATACCGCTTGGTGTGAGGGGATGTTTTTGCGTCCTCAACATTTCCAGCAAAGTGAACGAGCAACTGCTCACGAATACAAAGGGCTAGTTCACTTACAGCACGCATACAATTGGGGCGTATCATCGAGCCTAATCAATTCTACCGCTTTAAAAGAAGGGGTTATTGAGATAGAAAAGATCGATGCGATCCTGCCTGACATGACTCTCGTTCAATGGAAAAAAGGTGATGCGAGCATAACGCCGTTATTCGTAAAAAAAGGCACCCATCAAACGTTGGTCAAAATCGTTGTTCCGGCGTTTAGCTTAAAACAACGATTGGTCTCTGATAAAAGTGAGGAATTGGTTTCACGTTATCTTCTAAAAGATTTGGATGTTGTAGATGTTTTAACTGGGGAAGATGAAGAGTGCATTCAAGTAACCGCGATTAATCTAGAGCTAGCAGCAAGTAATGAGAAGCAGTCTGGCTTTATTGAATTGCCGATTTTCAAAATCAAAGAAGTATCCGATGAAGGGGCAGTCATTCTTGATGAAGAATACATCCCACCACACATAAATATTCTGAATAGTGCTGTTATAACCACATGTTTACGTAACGTACTTGCAATGACAAAGATCCGTGCAGACGTTGTGTCTCAGCGTTTGGTTCAGGGTAAGGCGGCTTCCGCTTCTGCGGTCGATTTTATTATGCTGCAGATGTTGAACCGCTATGAAGTGACTTTACGTCACTTTTCCGAACTAGAACAGGTACACCCTTTAGATTTAGTCGCACTACTGCGTGGTTACATCGGTGAGTTATCAACGTTTTCGAGTAAGAACAAACGTGTTCCCGAACTAAAAAAATACGATCACTTCGAACTTTCCAGTGTGTTTCATGAGATTAATCAGATACTCAGCCAGTACTTAAGTGTTGTTTTAGACCAAACGGCGAATAAGTTACCACTTGAAATACGTCAATATGGCATCCAAGTGACACCTCTACCAGACAAACGCTTATTGGAGTCTTGCCAGTTTGTACTCGCAGTTAAGGCTGATACAACCACCGATGAAATACGACGCTTAGTGCCTGCTCAGCTTAAGTTAGGGCCTGCAGAGCAAATACGCGATCTCATTAACAATCAAATCAACGGCATCAGTGTTGCGCCTTTGAGTGTTGTTCCAAGACAAATACCTTATCAAACGGGCTATGTGTACTTCGAGGTTGTGAAAAAGGGACCGTTCTGGATGAGGCTGCGAGAAAGTGGCGGCATCGCGCTACAACTTTCTGGTCACTTCCCGAATGCTGACATTGAACTTTGGAGCATTAGCCAATAACAGGCTTCGTCATTATGGAACAAACGATAATCAAACCCACACCGGGTGGGCGACCAAATTTAAAACAACCAGACGTAAAGCCAGTAGATAGCACGGTTGTGATCTCTAAAAGCCCTGAGATCGTTAATAACGACTCAGTCGTTGCTTTTGGACTCAACCCAATTTTGGCTGAAGCCAACGGTATCTTATCAATGGTAGGGCAAATTCGATCAACGGCCTCACATTCGGATGTGTTGTTTCTAAAGGAAACACTCGCACAGAAACTGAGAGACTACGAAAACCGACTGCGCCAACACAACGTTGAATTAGAAACCATTGATACAGCACGGTACTGTTTATGTTGCTCAATTGATGAGGCGGTATTGAATACCCATTGGGGAAGCCAATCTACATGGAGTCATGATTCTTTATTGAGTTCATTTTATTCGAGCAGTCAGGGTGGAGAAGCCTTTTTCAAACATCTTGATAATGCACTGTCTCAGCCAGAGTCGCAGCTCGATTTGTTAGAGTTGATGTATGTTTGCTTGTCGCTTGGTTTTGTCGGGCAATACCGTTTAGAGAAAAATGGCTTAGAAAATCATCGACGTCTTAGAAAGCAAATCATGAGCATTCTTAAGTCCTATGGGCGTGGTACTGCAAAAGAAATGAGTGCCAATATTGATAAGCGCACGCTTACAGGTTCCCAAATGTCAGAACGAGCACCATTGTGGGTTGTATGCTCGGTTACCTCGGCAATTTTGGTGTGCGTTTTTATGTACCTTAGCTATGACTTGAATAGTGCTTCCAATCGAACGTTTTCGAATTTGGTTAATTTGATCCAGCCGGATAGGCAAGTCTCGTCAGCGGAGCTTGAGTCGAAGGTTCAACCTGTGGCGGATCGTATCTCTATGTATCTTGCGACGGAAATGAATAAAGGATTGGTTACGGTAGAAGCGTTACCCGACCGCGTAAGAATATCGTTGAAAGCGCAAGACTTATTTGAGTCAGGAAGTGCAGATGTTGTTGCTTACATACAACCCGTTGTTTCCAAAATAGCACGTACTCTTGAAGCGACAGAAGGCAAAATTCTTGTTACCGGCCATACGGATGATAACCCTATCTTCACCAGTAAATATCCTTCTAATTGGCATCTATCTTTGGCAAGAGCCACTGCCATGTCAGACCAGTTGATTGCAAATAGTGGGCTGGAAGGAAGAGTGCTACCTGAAGGGTTAGGTGATGCGAGACCTTTGGTGGAAAACACCAGTTCTGACAATAGAGCGTTGAACCGTCGTATCGAAATTGACTTGATTGTCGCAAACTAGGAAAAGTGAGAGATATGAGTATCCGAGAAGTAGGCAGAGTCTTCACTCAGCGCTGGTTTATCGGCCTTATTGGCGTTGCGGCGTGTTCCATTTTTATTTGGGCGGTCGGTCCTTTAATTATTGTCGCTGGCTATGAGCCACTAAAGACAGATTTCCAACGCTTAGTCACAATTCTTATCTTGGTGTTTGTTTGGGGAGTATTCAACCTGACCAAGCAGCATAAACAGAAAGTGAAAGAGGATGAAAGTATCCAGACTTTGCTTGAACTTGATAGTCAATCAGACAAAGAAGCTGCCACCGAAGTTGATTTAATGCGTGATCGTATAGAGCAAGCGATCAAGATTGTCACTAAAACCCATAAAGGTAAACGTAGCCTATATGACTTACCGTGGTATGTACTAATCGGTCCTCCGGGTACTGGAAAAACCACGATTTTGAAGCAGTCTGGGCTGGAATTCCCGTTAGCTAACTCTACAGGGTTAGATTCGGTCGCGGGTGTGGGGGGAACACGACATTGTGATTGGTGGTTTGCGAACAAAGCCGTATTGATTGATACCGCTGGTCGTTACACTACTCAAGATAGCCAAGAGAAAGTGGACTCAAAAGCATGGCATGGCTTTCTGGGGTTATTGAAAAAATACCGTACACAAAGACCAATCAACGGCGCAATTGTCACGGTCAGTTTAGCAAGTGTCATGTCTCAAACTCGTACTGAACGAAGTCTTCATGCCAGAGCCATTAAATCTCGTTTACAAGAGCTTAAAAACCAACTTGGTATGCAATTCCCAATTTATGTCTTGTTGACGAAAATGGATCTCGTTGCTGGCTTTAATGAGTATTTCTCGGATTTGAGTAAAGAAGAACGTGACGATTTGTTTGGTTTTATGTTCCCTCAAGAATGCGATGATGAACGCGGAGTGATTTCTCTGTTTAACCGAGAGTTCCATCAGATGCTGGAACGTCTAGATGCACGGATGTTACGCATTCTCGAAACAGAAGACGATCTCGATAAGCGAGCGCTAATATTTGAGTTTCCGAAACAGTTACGAGTATTACAGGCCAACTTAGACGAATTTCTAGCCGAGATCTTTTCACAAAACAGCTTTGAGGAGCCCGCCTTAATTCGAGGTGTTTTCATGGTTAGCTCGGTTCAAGAGGGGGCGCCTATGAATCGATTGATGAGTGAATCTACAAATGGGCTGGGATTGGGCAATTTGCCATTAACCTCACACAGTACCGGCTCACATAGTTTTTTTGTTAAGAGTCTATTTGACCGTGTGATTTTCAAAGAACAATTGTTAGGGACGGTGAATCGTCATTACCAAAGAAACTCCGGTTGGCTCCATAAAGGGGTATACATCGGCTGTACGATTACGCTCGTGGGAGCCACTGTTGCTTGGGCCACAAGTTATCAATGGAATAAAGAACTTATTAAAGAGACTAATCGTCAGACTGGTCATGTTAACGCCATGATTGGTGCCGACAGTCTGGATTTCGAATCAGATATTATCAGTGCTGTGGAAACGCTAGATCGTATTATGACATTACCTCTTGGAAAACAGAGCCAGTACGGAGAGAGCGACACCATTAAAAAATTTGGTCTTTATCAGGGGGACAAAGTTTCTCAAGCCGCGAATAGCGCTTACATTGCAGCCTTGGCCCAACATTTTTCCCCAATGGTTACTCGCAGCTTAGTCAATGAGATGGAGAGCAACCAGGCACATCGACAATATCTCTATGAAACTCTAAAAACCTACCTAATGTTGTTTAACCCTGATAAATATCAGCAAGAAGAAGTGCTAGCGTGGTTTCGTTTTTATTTTGAACGCCAATATCCAGGAGTGCTTAATGAGGCGTTAAGAGGGCGCCTTATGGTTCATACACAACATCTGCTGGAGAGTAATGAACGCGGTCTTGTTTTTCAAGATGATGTTGTCGCTAGTGCAAGGGACATATTAACTGAGATGTCATTGCCAGAACGTGCATACCAAAGAATGAAAATTCAGTTTTCAAAGAGCCATGTACCGTCATTTCGTTTAACTGATGTCCTCGGTCCGAAGGGACTGGAGCAATTCGAGCGTATCAGCGGAAAACCTTTGTCTCAGGGTATTTCAGGCTTTTATACCTACAACGGCTTTCATAGTATTTTTCAAATTCAAATCAACCGAACGGTGAAAGGGTTGATGGAAGAAAATTGGGTCTATGGTGATGACTTACAAGCTCACGAGATAGATCATGCGAGCGCTATTGAAGGTGTACAAAACAGGTATTACCAAGATTATGTCAATGAATGGAAGGATTTGATTCAAGACATTCAATTAAAGCAAGCGCCCAACTTAGAGTTTGCCTCTGAACAAGCAAGAGTCTTAGCTGGCGTAGAAAGGCCTATTGAATCTTTATTGCGTGCGATTCAGAAGGAAGTTGGGCTGACGAAGGTTGTATTGTCTGACAATCAAAAAGCCGCTTCTGAGGTCGCTGGTAAAGTAGCAAAAGTTAAGTTCTCTAATACCGCAGATAAGCTAGACATGTATTTACCTGAAGAAAACACCTTTAATGTCGCTTTACCGGGTAAACAAGTAGAACAGCATTTTACAGCTGTGCTCCGTTTGGGTGAGCAGGATTATGCTGATATTCAGCAGGCCATGATTAATTTAAGGTCGTACTTGTCAGATTTATCGAGCTCTGGAAACAATCAAAAAATAGCGTACAAGAGCATTTTGGATGGCACAGTAACACAGGATGTGGCGTCGTCATTTGAACGAGCACAAGAGTTATTGCCTAAACCGTTTAATCAATGGCTAGGAGAATTGTCTCAGGAATCGGTTAAGTTTGCCGAAAGCGGATCTAAGGATCACCTTAATCAATTGTGGTTAACGCAAGTCATTAAACCTTATCGTAGCTCAATCGCTGGTCGTTATCCATTTGTTCCAAGTGCGACAAAAGAAGTGAGGTTAAAAGACTTTAAGCGTTTCTTTGGGTATGGCGGGACACTGGACTCATTCTTCAACGAGTATTTAGAACCTTTCGTTGATACTTCCTCAAGACGTTGGACATTTGAGAAAGAGATTGGCGTTCGACAGGAAACATTGGTGGTATTCCAACGGGCTAAGCGAATCAGGCAAACGTTTTTTGAATCCGATAATTCATTACGTGTCGATTTTGGAATGAAGCCAGTCTATCTCGACCAGCATATTACGCGTTTTGTGCTGGAGTTAGGAGCTCAAGATCTCGTCTATAAACACGGGCCAGCAAGAGCGAAAGCGCTAACTTGGCCAGCAGGTCAAGATCAAACTCGAATCGTGTTTACACCACCTGAATCCAATCGCGAAATTGCGCATACCTATGAAGGTGAATGGGGAATCTTTAAGCTTTTAGATCAGTCGCTTAAAGCAAGGCCTGAATCAAGAAAAGACAATATCGTGATGATTGACCTAAAAGGGAACAAGGTTCAGTTAGAGCTTATCCCGACAAGTGCTATTAATCCGTTTTGGTCGAATGAGATGGAGAGATTCCGATGTCCGCAAACCTTATAAGTCCAAGCTGGGGTTATGTTGGCAAAATGCCAGTGAAAGGTGATTTTGTTAAGCATGGATTGCCACAATCTTTTACCAATCGTTGGCATGATTGGCAGCAAGCGATTATTGCGGTCAGTCGAGAGCAGCTTGGTGAACAGTGGGACGAGTGTTTTCTTACGTCACCAGTGTGGAACTTTGCTCTAGATGTCAGCTATATGGAAGAGGCGACTTACATCGGTAGCATGATACCAAGTGTTGATGCTTCTGGACGCTACTTCTTTTTTACTGTTGCTCGTGCGGTCAATGGAGATGCGACACAGTATTGGTCGAATAATGGTTGGGGGAGAGATAGTCAAGATCTAGCACTCGCTGTTCTTGACGACGCTTTCGTTTTTGATGCATGGACACAAAATTTGAATCAGCCCAGCGACACGCTTTCTAAAATTGACATTGAAGTCTCACCGATATCCGAAATGTATCGAAGTGAGCTCTCAACGGTGTTTTCCCAAAACGAAGCTTTGACATCAACTGCATTACTTAGTGCGTTAATAAAACAGCAAAACAAAGCGCCTTGCTTTTGGTGGACAGAGGGGTCGTCCAAGGTTGAACCGTGTATGTTTGTAAGTTCAGGGCTCCCTTCTATAGGGCAGTTCTCGGCAATGTTAGACGGCCAATGGCACAAGTGGAATTGGTAGGAATGATAATGAATTGGAACTATTTTACCTTTGCCAAAACACATCCTGGAAAGGTAAGGCCGCACAACGAAGATGCTTTGCTGGATATGTCTGATCATGGTGTTTGGGTCGTCGCTGACGGGATGGGTGGACACAGTGCTGGCGATATCGCAAGTCAGATGTTGGTCGATCGTATCGCGCGTTATGTAAAAGATTCAGACTCGTTTGGAATCGATGAACTAAGACATGTGGTCCAGCAAGCAAACCGAGAAATTTACCATTATGCACAAGCCCAGTTAGAAGGGAAAACAATGGGAACCACACTCGTTTTGCTGTTAGTGCAAGACGGTTATTACCATTGTTTATGGGTTGGTGATAGTCGTATTTATCAATTAAGAGCGAGTACTTTCTCACAAAGAACACGTGATCACAGCCAAGTGATGGATTTGGTTGAGCAGGGGCTACTCGCATTTGAAGACGCAGAGTCTCATCCGCTTGCAAATGTGATAACTCGTGCGGTGGGAGTAGATGAAGAAGTGACCATAGATCAAATCTCCGGACAGCTCGCGGACGGTGACCAGTTCCTGCTATGTAGTGACGGCTTATCTAAAGAACTGACCAACGAAGAAATGCACAAAACCTTGTATGCAGATTCTGTCAATCAAGCTGGATTAGCCCTCATGCATTCAGCCTTAGTCCGTGGTGCGAGTGACAATGTCACGTGTGCGTTGGTGAAAGTGTGTAAAGCAGAGAATGAAATTGAACTGCCACGACACGAAGACGCGACGATTCCAGTCTTCTTAAGAGGAAGGTCGCATGAGTGATATGTTTGATTGGTACGATGTAGCTCTTGAGCCTATCTCTGGGGAAAATCCAACTGGTATCGATCCTCGCGAAGATGTCTCCCCCCAGTCGGCTTACTATCGTTTAAAAGATCATAGAATGGCAGCACGTAATGCAGAGCGAAATGCCATCATCGAAGAGGAAAGCATCCTTACTCATACCAACTTATGGCGTGTATTTGTTGATGAGGTACCTGACATTCTCGCTTCACAATCTAAAGACTTGGAATTCGTAGCTTGGCTTATTGAAGCATTAACTCGAATTCATGGCTTTCGTGGATTAGGCCTTGGATACCAATTGGCAACGACTTACATCGAAAAGTACTGGGATCAATTGTACCCAATGCCGGATGAAGATGGCATGGAAACCCGAACTTCCTCGATCATCGGACTAAATGGCATTGATAATGAAGGTACATTGATTTTTCCAATTGCCTCGGTGCCGCTAACAGATGTGGGTATAGAACAAGCATATGCATTCTGGGAGTACCAACAAGCTGTTGAGCTAGAACGATTAGATGAAGACAAGCGTCGTTCAAAAGTTGACCAAGGTGCAGTGGAGATGTCGAAAATTGCAGAAACCGTAAAAGCCACGTCGGATGAATTTTACCAGCAACTGATTGGTGATTTGGAATTTGCAATGATTGCTTTCAGTCAGTTCAGCGAAAAACTTGATGAAGCGGTTGGTGACGTCACCCCAAGTTCTTACATATCAAAAAAATTAGATTCAATACACTCGGCACTTAAGCATTTGTTAGGTAGCCGATTTAAGACGCCTAAAGTAGTTGCAGAACTAAATGAATATGACGGTGAAATCGAAGTGCAAGAACAGTCTTCACCTCTCCAACCACAAGCACTACTAACAACTAATATGCAGTCTCGTGAGCAAGCCATTGAACAATTGCAACAGGTCGCTGACTTCTTTAGAGAGAGTGAGCCACATTCACCAGTTTCTTACTCCATCGAACAGATTATTCGTTGGTGTGGAATGCCTCTGCCTGAATTACTGGCGGAATTGATATCCGACGGGGATGCAAAGAAAAGTTATTTCCGTTTAGTTGGCATAGCAGAACAAAATGAAAATTAAGAAAGGGAGAACGGTATGACGAGTATCCACTCGAAACTGTCACGAGTGAGGAAGCCTCGTGTTCACATTACTTATGATGTTGAAACCGAAGGGACAACGCTAAAAAAAGAGCTTCCTTTTGTTGTCGGTGTAATGGGTGATTTTGCAGGCCAAAATACAGAAGCCTTGAAACCACTTAAAGACCGTCGTTTTATTCAGATCGATCGTGACAACTTTGATGATGTACTTAAAAAGATGAGCCCATCAGTAAAGTTTAAAGTCGCGAACAAATTAGCAAACGATGATTCTCAATTCGAGGTCGATTTAAGTTTCAAATCGATGCAAGATTTTGAACCTGCGGCGATTGTGAATCAAGTGGATCCGTTGCGTCAGTTAATGGAAACGCGCAACAAACTCCGTGATTTAATGACGAAAGTCGACCGTTCTGAGGAGCTAGAAAACATTCTAGAGGATGTTCTGAACAACACTGAGAACCTTACTAAACTAGCGGGTGAACTCAAACTTAGTGAGCCTGTTCCTTCAGATAATCCAGAAGGAGCTCAGTAATGACTACACAAGTTGAAAAGCAACTAGATCCAACAGTTAGCCAGCAAGCGTCTTCATTTTTGGAACAAGCGATCGGAGCGACGAAGCAGACAGAATCCTCTCGAGCGCAAGAGCTGATAAAAACGCTGGCAGAAGAAGCGATGAAAGGCACTGTAACTTGGAATAAGAACTTAACAGTGACATTCCGTGAAGCCATTAATTTGCTAGACCAGCAAATCTCAGAGCAATTGTCTGAAGTTATGCATCACCCTGAGTTACAAAAACTAGAGGGCTCTTGGCGTGGTCTCAATTACTTAGTGATGAACTCCGATACGAGCTCTACCTTAAAGGTTCGTATGATCAGTATTACTAAGAAAGAGCTTCATAAAGACTTGAGTAAAGCTGTAGAGTTCGACCAAAGCCAAATCTTTAAGAAGGTCTATGAGTCTGAGTTCGGTAGTGCCGGCGGTGAACCATACGGCGCTTTGATTGGTGACTATGAATTTACTAACCATCCAGAAGACATTGAATCACTTCGTTTAATGTCGAATGTGGCCGCTTCAGGTTTCTCTCCATTCTTGTCCGCCGCTTCACCAGCTTTGTTTGGTTTTGATGAGTGGACAGAGCTTTCGAAGCCACGTGATTTAGATAAAGTTTTTGAATCTCTTGAATACGCACAATGGCGTTCATTCCGAGAGAGTGCGGACTCACGCTTTGTAAGCTTAACCATGCCCAAAGTATTAGCTCGTTTACCTTATGGTCAAGCGACTTCTCCGGTGGAAGAGTTTGGTTTCGAGGAGTTTGAAGTCGACTCAGTTTCAGGTATCGCGACTAATGCTGAGCATAATGATTACTGTTGGATGAACTCTTCTTACGTGTTGGGGGCAAAGCTTACAGACGCGTTTTCTAAATATGGTTTCTGTACTGCCATTCGTGGTGCTGAAGGGGGAGGTCGAGTGGATAACTTACCGACACACTTCTTCATGAGTGATGATGGCGATCCTGATATGAAATGCCCAACTGAAATTGGCATTACAGACCGACGTGAAGCGGAACTAGGTAAACTTGGTTTCCTACCATTGTGTCACTACAAAAACACCAATTATGCGGTGTTCTTCGGTGCTCAAACTTGCCAAAAAGCAGCCAACCATGATTCACCGGATGCCACTGCTAATGCGGCTATTTCGGCTCGCCTACCTTATATGATGGCAACTTCCCGTTTCGCGCATTATTTGAAAGTCATGGCCCGTGACAAAATTGGCAGCTTCATGGAGGCTGAGGACGTGGAATCGTGGCTAAACCGCTGGATCCTAAGTTACGTCAATGCTTCTGAGGGTGGTGGTCAAGAGATCAGAGCAAAATATCCGTTGGCAGATGCTCGTGTTCAAGTCAAAGAGATTCCGGGTGCACCAGGTTCATACAATGCTGTGGCTTGGTTGAAACCTTGGCTACAAATGGAAGAGCTCACCACATCACTTCGTTTGGTGGCAAAAATCCCGCAATCGGGTGGTTAAGCACGTTGTGGTTGGCTGTCTTGGCCAACCACACTTTCTAGCGGAATAGGCTTGATACATGCGCAAACATACGTCATTAAATTTCTTAGACCCAAGTGAATTGAAGCACGAATTTAGTCCCCTTGGGTGTGCGGAACTTGATAGCCATTGGATGAATAAATTTATCGATTCAATGGATTCACTACATTCGGCAAAAGTATGGTTGGAAGGTACTAAAAGTTCAAACATGGAGAGTTTTCGACATAGCCTGATGAGTGCTATAGATGAGATTGATGAGCTACTCGAAAAACAACTCAATGAGATAATCCATCATTGTGCTTTCCAGAAGTTAGAGCGCAGTTGGATCGGCCTTCGCTATTTATGTGCTCAGGTCGATGGGCAATCATCAGAAGAAGTTAAGGTAAAGCTCCTTTCAGTAACATGGGACGAAATCAGTAAAGACGCATTAAAAGCGATCGAATTTGATCAGTCTGCATTGTTTAAACTTCTGTATCAAAACGAATATGGAACACCAGGTGGAGAGCCTTTTGGGTTAGTCATTGGTGATTACGAGCTTCGTCACGACCCTGTTACTAACCATTTTGATCGTGATTTATCTGTATTGAGTAAGGTATCTCAATCAGCGGCTGCAGCATTTAGCCCTTTTATATTGTCAGCGACACCGGGTGTTTTTGGGGTGAATCGTTTTTCTGAGCTTTCAGCGATTGGTGATGTTTCGACTCAATTTGAACAAGTGGAATATGGGAAGTGGCGAAGGCTACGAGAATCAGAAGAGTCGAAATTTATCGGTATCACTGCACCAAATGTCTTGTTTCGCCAGCCGCATGGCAGCGATGGAACACGAGCGGAAAGTTTTCAGTTTGAAGAGAGAATTGACGACTCAGAAACACAACTTTTATGGGGAAGCGCAGCATATAGCTTCGGTGCCATTGCAATAAGAACGTATCAGGAACACGGTTGGTTTACTCACATGAGAGGAATAAAAAAAGGCGACTATACTCAAGGCCTTGTCCTCGCTCCAACGCGTAGTCAGATTCAGTTTAATGTGAAAAATTCACGTGATAGAAGCCCTTTAAACGTAAAGCTTTCTGAGTCACGAGAGCAGGTTTTAGCAGATAACGGTTTCATGTCACTTACCCCTGTACCGGAAACAGACATGATTGGGATGACATCGAATGTTTCTCTACATGAACCACCGCGATACCAAGAAGCGCACATCAGCGTAAACGCGAAATTATCATCGATGTTGCAGTATACCCTCTGTGTATCTCGAATTGCTCATTACATCAAAGTGATGGGACGGGACAAGATTGGTAGTTACCAAGATTCGTCTGCAATACAACGAGATTTTCAGCATTGGTTACACCAATACACGACTGCTTCTGATGAGGCGTCCGATGAGCTTAGGGCTAAGTACCCCCTGAACGAGGCAAGTATCGCGGTGAAAGAAAAGCGTGATGCGCCGGGGCATTATTATTCGGTGATTCATTTACGTCCTCATTTTCAACTCGATCAAATGGTATCGGCGATCAAATTAATAACGGAGTTATCACCAGAAAAGGTGGTGTAAGGAATCAAAATGACACAATGGAAAAGCGCGTTAGCAGAAGGCAATTTAACAGAAGCACTAGAAGTACTCATCGAGAATATAAAAGTTTCTCCTAAAGATGCAACTCTTCGTAGTTCTTTCATCGAGCTTCTTTGTATTGACGGTAATTTTGAACGGGCGGACGAACAGTTGATGCAAGCGATTAAACTGTTCCCAGAATATCTTTCTGGAGCCAGTCAACTACGTCACCTCGTTAAAGCAGCTCAAGCCCGTAAGGATTTTTTTCATGGAGCAGCAACGGCTCAGTTTGTCAGTGACCATGAAGGGCTGAATAGGTTATTGATTGAATTCAACTTAGCACTAAAAAATAATGACCAACGTAATGCCTACAACTTAGCGTCTGAGATAGAACAACAACGCGTCAAAAAATCATTTAGTCAGGGCGGTAATATTTATGATGACGTTCGAGACATAGATGATCAATTGGGTGGATACATAGAGCTCTTTTCGACTGCAGGCAATTACTTCCTTGTGCCTATCGCCAATGTGAAACAGCTTGAACTAAAAACACCATCTTCACTATTAGAGACGATTTGGCGTCCCGTTGAATTCGATATGGAAGGTCTAGGTGAAGGCGAGGGTCATACGCCTTTGACTTACATTGGTTCTCAAACCGATGCCCAAAAACTAGGTAGAGAAACGGATTGGCAACAAGTTGGAGAGCAAGAGTTATTCGTTGGGTTGGGTCAAAAGTGCTGGTTAGTGGGTGAAACTGCACTTCCTCTCTTTGATTTGAAATTACTTGAAGAAACCGTATTAACAGCTTAGAGGTCGCGATGGCTTTAGAGGCGTCATTACTGGACAAACTAATCGACTCAGATCCGAATGTTCGTGAAGAGAAAGACTTTCCAGCAAGTTCTCAGTCCTTACTTAATAACTTATTAAGGGATGTTGAAGCCATGCTGAATAGTCGAATTGGTTGGCGTGAACTTCCTGATGATCTTTTAGAAGTTCGAGACTCCATTTTAAACTACGGTCTGCCAGACTTTTCTTCAATGCCATACAGCAGCCAAGAAGGGCAAAATCAGCTTTGTGAAATTGTCTGCGATGCAATAAAGGAGTTTGAACCGCGTCTAGAGTCTCCTTTGGTGAGTATTTTAGGTGAGAAAAGCGCCACAGATCGGACGCTGAGGTTAAAAATCACCGCAACCTGCCTAATTGGAAGCAATACCCACGAAGTCACATTTAACTCAGAAGTTGAACCGGTGAGCCTTGGTATGAAATTGAGTAGAACAAAATGAGTGAAGAGTTCCTAAAGTACTACAATCGCGAGTTGGCTTACTTACGCCATAAAGGACAGGAGTTCGGTGAGCAGTACCCTAAGATCGCATCTCGTTTGAGAATAAGTGAAGAACAAGTCGAGGATCCTCATGTAGAGCGACTTCTTGAGGGGTGCGCATTTTTAACTGCGAGAATTCGCCAAAGTTTAGACAACAGCTACCCTCAATTCACAGAATCACTGCTGGGGCAACTCTACCCAGATTTTCACGCGCCAATTCCTTCCATGTCGATTGTGAAAATGACGTGCTCGGAATCCACCAATGCCTATTTTGATGTTGTCTCTGGTGAACGTGTTGTCATCGGCGCTCCAAGATTTAAAGAATGTGAATTTAGAACATGCTATGAAACGCGAGTGTACCCATTACGCGTAAATGATTGCTCATTTGAAAATGCGCCTGTGAAACCTATGGGGTCTCGATGGGAGCAAGTGGCAAACTCGATGCTTAACGTTCAACTTCATGCCAATGATAGTGAAAGTGCAATTAACCTAATGGGCATCGACACCTTGAGGTTTTACCTCAATGGCCAACCTCAACTTACACAGAAGTTGTATCAAATGTTATTCCAAAATCTTGTTGGATTGTCGGTATCCGTTCAAGGGAAAGAAGTCGCATCGTATACGAAAAGGCATCTGAAATCTGTGGGGTTCTCGGATTCGGATAAAGTTGTGCCCTATGGCAAAAGAAGCTTCTCAGCGTCAAGAATGTTGGTTGAATACTTACACTTCCCAGAAAAATTTATGTTCTTTGACCTGATTGATTTAGAACTCAATAAACTTGATTTAGGCGAATCGATAAGCCTCTGTTTTTTCTTTGACTCCACAGACGATTGGTTACCGAAACAAGTCGACAACGAAAGCCTAATGCTCGGCTGTACTCCAGTCATTAACCTCTTTCAAAGTACCATGGAACCTAAACGTTTACTGCCATCTGAGTACGATTACCATTTGTCGCCTCAATACCAAGAAGCAGAGAGTAATGAAGTTGTTTCGATTACCAATGTGACGTTGAGAAACTGGAATAAGACTTATGAAAATTTGCCTTGCTATTATGCCGGTGAACATACGCACTACATGGGTAATAGTGACATTTATTGGTTAATGAGGCGAGAGGACAAAAACTGGGCTGGTGGATACGACGAACCCGGGCGAGAAACGTATCTGTCTTTTGTGGATAAAAAACATCAACTCTTTACTCCAGAGAGCCGTGAAAATTGGCTTATGTACGTACAAGCGGAGTGTTGTAATCGGAACCTGCCGCAAAAACTTCCGTTTGGTGGTGGTTTACCAGAAGTATCATTACCTGACGTTAACGATAACTTTGAGTCAGTACGTTGTTTGGTGTCTTTATCTGAAACAGTGAGGCCTGAAATGGATGAAAGTACGCGGTGGCAACTGACCAAGCTACTCACACTGAATCATTTCACACAAGACGATGGACTGGCAGTGCTCAAACAGACCCTGAACCTATATGCTTTTTCTGGTACGGCAGAAACAAAGGCTCTGATTGATGCGCTTGTGAAACTCGAGTTTGAAAAAGTGGCCGGGAGAGTGAGCGAGCAAGGGAAAATGGGGTTTGCCCATGGTGTTAAATTGATTCTTACTGTATCAGACCAAATCCTCCTTAAAGAGCAAATATTCTTTTTAGGCTGTGTGTTATCAGTCTATCTCTCTCAGTACGCTGAAGTGAATATTTTTACTCAACTAGAAGTTAAGTTGAAGTCGACAGGTAAACGCTTTTATCAATGGCCATCGCTTACCGGCGATAAGGTTCTGCTATGAAGACTGAAGACTTTTATCGTCAATTGAAACAGCGTTCGTTGTTTGAAGCGTTACACTTGATTGAACAAGAAGTACTTCGAGTTGAGGCACAGTTAGGTTCCGATGCGCTACCTAGAGACGAAAAGATATCGATTAAGGTCAATCCTGCGTTAGGTTATGAGAATTCTCAGTTGTGTGCTGTGAAAGCGATCAGCCAGAGCAAATTAAGGTTAGAGACAAACTTAATCGGATTAACGGGTGAGCAAGGTGTTTTGCCACAGCATTACAGCGAACTTGCATTGAATCGTCAAAAAGAAGGAGACAACGCAATGGTCGATTTCTATGACATTTTTAATCATCGGTTACTGTCTCTTTACTACCGTAGTTGGCAACTGACTCAACTTACTTCACAGGTTACTGCTCATTCGGTAGGACGACGATCGCCTCTTTGTAGCATGTTAGAGTCGGTGACAGGGCAAACCCAGCATCTTGCTAATCATTTTGCAGGGGTGTTTGCTTCATCGAATCGTAGTAAAAGTGCACTTAAAGGAATGCTCGAAAGCCTCTCAGGATGTGATGTCCGCTTACATGAATTTCAGGGGCAATGGTTGCACCTCACGGGAGAAGACCAAACTCGACTGGTTTCTCAAAGCATGCCGGAAGGTCAATTCGCTCAATTAGGCAGTGGTGCTTCAGTAGGATCTAAAGCTTGGAACATCAATGCGGGCGTGACAATTGAATTCTTCCCAAACACGACGAAACAAGTGAAGCAACTCTTACCTAATACATCTTGTGTGCATACGATGAAATCTATAACACACGATTTTCTTGGTAAGCATAAGCGCGTTAAATGGAAGTTAACGACTCAACATAAATACCTTCCTCAGGTTTGTATCTCAAAACAAGTCGGTCAATTGGGCATTGGTTCTGTATTGACGAAGCATAAGCGTACAAAAGACCGCAGAATAACAATTACCATTTAAAGGATTCACAATGGCTTTATTATCACTATCAGCGTTGGTTGAGAGGCTATCTCCGCATGCAAGAGAAACGTTAGAGCATGCTGCCGCAATGGCCAGCTCTCGTACTCATCATAGTATTGAAATGACGCACTGGTTAATTAGTATTATCCAACATCCGTCTGGGATATACGCGGACGCCTTTCGTAGCCAAAATATCGATGCTAGCCGAGTGGAGTCACAGTTGCTCGAACAGTTAGAAAAGTATCGAACAGGCTGCGATTCGGTCCCTGGGTTGTCTGAAGATACCGTTACCATCATGCAGAATGCAATGATTATTACGACGATTGAATTTAATCAAGAGCAATTGAGTTGTATCCATTTATTAAGAGCTTACTTAACGGATGATACTTTGGTTGCAATGTTGAATCAGCCTAGCTCAGAATTAATGAAAATTGATGTAAACACATTGTTGGATGTTAATGAATCTGAATCAAAGCATCTCGCCTCTAACGAAGGGATTAGTAAGAGCAAAAACGCTGCACTTCACCAATTTACTGTTGACCTTACAGAGCAAGCAAAATTAGGGAAAATCGACCCCGTTGTCGGTCGAGATGACGAAATCCGTTTAATGATCGATATTTTGCTACGCCGCAGACAAAATAATCCAATCTTGACAGGTGAAGCTGGCGTCGGAAAAACTGCCGTTGTCGAAGGATTGGCGCAAAAAATTATCGATGGTGATGTTCCCTCTGCATTAATGAACGTTTCAATAAAATCGTTAGATATGGCACTACTGCAAGCAGGCGCGGGCATGAAAGGTGAATTTGAAAACCGATTAAAGAATGTGATTAAAGAAGTTAATCAATCGGAAACACCTATCATACTTTTCATTGATGAAGCCCATGGTTTGATTGGTGGTGGAGCGCAAGCAGGTCAAGGCGACGCGGCAAATATTTTGAAACCGGCGTTGGCCCGTGGCGAGCTTAGGACAATAGCGGCGACAACATGGGCGGAATATAAAAAGTATTTCGAGAAAGATGCAGCACTAACTCGACGTTTTCAAGTCGTTAAGATCGATGAACCTATGCCAGAAATTGCAATTGCAATGTTGCGAGGGTTGTTGGACGTGATGTCGAAACACCATGACGTGTATATCACAAATAAAGCTTTGGAAGCTGCTGTTCAACTTTCTGCACGATACATAAATGGTCGTCAATTGCCTGACAAGGCAGTTTCTGTTCTTGATACCGCATGCTCTCGTGTTGCTCTAAGCCAATCATCCACGCCAGGAACATTGGATAGTAAACGAAAAGATCTTCAAATAAGAGAGTTGGAACTTGACCAACTGTACAAAGAGTCTCAATTCGGTTCGGCGAATGACCATAAAATTTTTGATATTAAAGAAAAAATTAATGTTCTACATAGTGAGATTCTTGAATTAGAAGCAATTTGGCAAAAAGAAAAACAATGGGTCGATGAAGCAAAACTAATACGGCAGAAGATTCAACTTCAGGAAGGTGAAGCTAATGAAGAAGACAAGAATCGCTTAGTAAGTATTGAGAAAGACTTAAGCTCAAACTCTCAACCACTTGTCTTTTCACACGTTAGCGAAGCCTTAATTGCTGAGGTGATCTCAGATTGGACTGGTATCCCTTTAGGAAAACTGCAAGATGATGACATCAAAGCGGTTCTTACACTAAAAGAGACACTGAGTCATAGAGTAGTAGGGCAAGATCACGCACTCGAAGTCATGTCAGAGGTTATCAAAACTGCGAGCGCGCAACTCACTGATGAATCGAAACCTAATGGCGTTTTTCTGCTTACAGGCCCAAGTGGAGTCGGTAAGACAGAATCTGCGCTGGCGATAGCTGAAAAAGTGTATGGTAGCGAAGATAATGTTACGACAATCAATATGTCTGAGTTTAAAGAAGAACATAAAGTCTCTCTATTGTTAGGTTCACCTCCTGGTTATGTCGGTTATGGTGAGGGCGGGGTTCTCACCGAAGCGGTGAGACGTAGACCTTATAGTGTTATTTTATTGGATGAGATGGAAAAAGCGCACGCGGGTGTGCAAGACATTTTCTATCAGGTTTTCGATAAGGGCATGATCAAAGATGGTGAAGGAAGAGATATCGATTTTAAAAACACCATTATCATTATGACTGCCAATACAGGAACGGAGACGACAATGTCTCTATTTGAAGACCCTGAGTTAGCCCCAGAACCAACAGCTTTAAAAGAGGCGCTACGGGAGGATCTTCTGGGTGATTTTAAACCTGCGTTTTTAGGGCGAGTCAACGTACTTCCATATCTGCCGTTAAATAAAGAAGTATTAAGTAATATTGCTTCTTTAAAATTACAGAAAATATCCGACAGAATTCAAAGAAACTACAATGCCAAATTAACGTTTAGTGATTCATTAATAAATGACATAGTTAATAATAGCAATGAGTCAGGGAGTGGTGCTAGGGTAATACAAACTACGATTGAAAATACGCTGTTACCAAAAATTTCCCATGAAATATTGAGTTCTATTCTTAATGGTAAGACATTTGAGGAAATTAACGTTGATGGAGAAATTAAATCACTTAACGTCTCACTTATTTAACAGCGATTTCAATGTAAAAATAAATTGAGACTCGCTTCATATTAATTTTATTTTTTGGAAAATAGTGCTTAATTAAATTCAAATTAAGCGATATAAAAGAGCGTATTTAAAATAAAGTTTTTGATACATAAGTCATTAATTATCAATAACGATTTGATGATTAAATAACTACGCAATATGTCAATTATTAATGCTATAGGAGATTAGCATGCAGTCTAACACGTATCTTAAATATGCAGATATTAAAGGTGAAGCAACTGCTGAGCAGTACAAGGATCTAATTACACTACTATCTGTAGATTGGAGTGTTGGTCGTGAAATTTCATCATTCACAGGTACCGCAATGGACCGTGAAGCTAGCGCGACTCGCTTGTACGATTTAACTATCACCAAATTGCAAGATCGTTCATCACCAGATCTATTTAAAGAAGCAACGATTGGTAAAGGTAAACCTGCGGTATTCCATATTACTAAGCAGGGTGAAAAAGTAGAAGAAATCATGAAAATCGAACTTACTGATGCAATGATTTCTAATTACTCTGTTTCAGTTCAAGATGATCGCCCGATTGAAACAATCACTATTTCATACACTGAAATGATGATGACAGTGACACCTACTGATGATAAGAACAATACATCAGCACCACTAGTATACGGTTACAGCGGTGTTAAAGGTCAACAAATGTAATTAATTTGCGGGGATCCTTTCCCCGCATTTTTTAAGAAGTGTACAATGAAAAAAGCAACTCAAGACAATAACTTCATTCGAATTTTTACACCATTTGGTGAGGATGCAATAATTCTGAATTCCTTCGAGTATAAAGAGGCTGCTTCAGAGCTTTTTTCATTGCATGCTTACGCTTATTTTAATGGGCAACAAGCTGAGTTAAATCAGATTATAGGCAAAGAAGTGACGATCAGTATGGATAATCATTCATTGGTATCGTTACAACCTAGATATTTTCATGGCGTAGTTTCTAGGGCTAAACTGTCTGGGACTCGAGTTTCGACTGTTGATAGGGGTGAGCAATATAAAAATATAGAGTTGATAATCGAACCAAAGTTATGCTTCTCAAATTATCGGACAAATTGCAGAATATTTCAGTATAGAGATGTGAAAGAGATCGTATCAGAAATTCTTGCTGAGCATGAAATTACCTTCAGTTTTAAGCTTACTAAAGCTTACACCAAATACACATATAAAGTGCAATACGAAGAATCTGATTTGGCCTTTGTAAGGCGAATTTTGGCGGAGGAAGGTATCGCGTTCTGTTTTTTACATTCCGATTCAGATCATGTCATAGAATTTTTTGACGATATCAGTTACTACAACCCTTCGGCAGAATTTATTGTAGAGCACTCAACTGGTAGCGCAGCATCTAGCCATATCTTCTCATGGAATGAAACTCAGTCCCTCACGACAAAAAGCAGTCATTTGTCCGGTTTCAATATGTTGAAGCCAAGCTCTTATCCGAAGCACTCTGCTAACGGGTCAACCAACTTCTTCACCGTTCCAGTCAGTGAGCATTACGAGTATTTGGCGGAGACTGAAACCAATGACCAATTCGCATTAAGAAACATGCATAACATCGAGTCATTGCAACAAAATGTTTATCAATGCATGGGGGAAACGAGTTGTCGATCATTTGCGGTTGGAACGTGTTTTAAGTTCAAAAAACATGAAGATAAAAGTCGAATTGGTAAAGAGTATGTGCTGTCTTCTGTCTCCGTTTCAGCTTCGGTATTCAATCAGACAGGTCAGGGTGGTACCGCCAACCAAGGCGTGAGAGTTGCTTTTTATTGTGTTGATTCAAAAACGATATTGCGTCCATTAGCTAGGTTTGGAAAACCACAAGTTCGAGGCCTTCAAACGGCCATAGTGACAGGAAACAAAGAAGGTGAAATCTATATAGATAAGCATGGGCGAATCAAAGTTCAGTTCCACTGGGATCGTCAAGGAGAGCATGACGCAAACAGTTCATGTTGGATACGTGTTGCTCAGACAGTAGCAGGAAATGGTTGGGGGAGTGCTTTTCATCCTAGAGTAGGACAAGAGGTTATTGTTGACTTCGTTAACGGTGATCCAGACCAACCTATCGTCACGGGTTCTTTGTATAACGGTAACCAAGGAACACCGTATAGCTTGCCGGATCAAGCATCCCAAAGTGGTTACAAATCTCGATCAGTGCAGAAAGGTGGCAGCAATTTTAACGAATTACGTTTTGACGACAAACCTGGTGAAGAGCACGTCTATTTACACGCCGAAAAATTATTTCAAATGTTGGTAGAAGATTGCGCGGAAATTACCGTTGAAAATAACAAAACGGAAACCGTGACCAACAATGTAACGCAGGACATCGGCCAAAACTCGACGCTTAACGTTGGAAAAAATCATAAAACTGACGTTGGTGAGGCCTTGTCGGTTTGCGCTGGGAAGAGTATCGAAATTAAAGTTGGCGGAGCGTCGATACAAATGTCTAGCTCTGGGGACATCAATATTAAAGGAAATAAGATCTCGATCAACGGCTCCAATATCGGTCTGAAAGCTGGCCAAATATCTTTGAACTAGGGAGAAAGCAAATGGGAAAACCCGCTGCTGTCTTAGGAAGTCATCACGTCTGTCCAGCTAAAACCGGAAAAGTACCTCATCAGGGCGGCCCTGTAGCGATAGGTTCTGCAAACGTAAAAATTTCAGGTATTCCAGCTGCGAGGCAAGGCGATAAGCTAGTATGCGTTGGACCTCCTGATAGTGTTTCTTCGGGCTCCTCCAGCGTTAAGATCAATGGAAAACCGGCAGCCAGACTAGGAGACTCTACCGCCCATGGTGGAAAAATTGTCGCTGGCGTCACTACGGTTTTAATTGGGGGATAAATGCCGATCATATTTGACCCTGTTTTTTGTGTTCTAAACGGAAGAGAATTCTCTATTGAACAATATGCTAACAACACACTTAACGTGTCTGATGATGCTATACGTGTAAAGAGTCATGCCAATAATTTGGAAGATAGGGTTCAATCGTTACTCGAGAATCTTAGTCATCACATTCATGGTTTTGACATTCAAGCGCCGGTGTGTGTGTTACTTCCTCGGGTATCATGCAAGTCAGTGCTGAAGCGTATTTCCTCCGTTATTTTGTCGTTGTTTAATCTTGAAGCTAATCCACTTATTCGTTTCTATCCGTATGGTGAAGCGTCGCTCTTAATGGCATTGAGTCAATTGGAAGAGCTTAGTCATCAAAACACAGTTCCATGGATTATTGCGATCAACCTTGCACAGGGTTCAAGCAGCAAGTTTGATGTATATGATTCATTAGTTGTGGCGCGTTGCGTTGCGGTTAAAGAGGGGCTTAACGTTCGGACTCAATCAATAGATCTCGAACTTACGCCATTAAATACGGCGACAGATAATATCGTTCGGCAGTTAGGCAACGCTTCTGAACAAAGCTTTGATGAACTCTTATTGTCTATAGGAATTGAAGAAGAGCCACAATGGCTCAACTCGATTCACTTTTTGTCTTCATGGATTAGTGCGGAGACTCGATACATCTTTTCCGATTCCCGAACAGGCCCTTTAGGGGCGTGTGGTGGTCTTCTAAAAGCACTCTCTCTCTGTCATCGACAACGCGTTAAACATGTCGAGAACTTTCAAGTCTTACAAGTGGATATAGAGACTCAAGGCTATGCCATTGGCACGATTTTCAATTGGTGTAGTGAGTAAAGATTTAAAATGAACGCACAAAGGATTGTTAAGCTCACAACGCTGGACGGCGAAGCCTATTTGTTTTCTTCGCATCAACCCCCATTTGGTAAACAGGAACGATTCACGTCTGTCAGAGCGGCTGAAATCTTTGTCGAACGTTTTTATTACTCTGCGTTTGATGAACTCAGAGAAATTGCGTCTTGGTCTACTGCGACCACGTATTTCTCCGCAGAGATGAAAGAGCTCACTGACGAGGACCTTTATAAGCGTATTGCTGAGAGCTTATTTGAGCAATCGTTGTTCGCCTTTCAGGCACCTCAACAAGCGCCTAGTACCTATTACCCCCCAACAGAGATACCTACTGATCTAATTGCCAAGACGAACGATAAAAAAGCAAAGTCGACAGATGACAGTCCTCATAAAAGCGAGAGTAAAAGTAGTGATACTCCCCAAAATGAGAGCAGTAAAAAACATGCAAAAGCAGGTGATCCTGTCTCTTTGGTAACGGGCGAAGAAAACTTAACACTAACTGATGTGCGACTACCTTTCGGCTTAGTGTGGCAGCGGACTTACCGATCTTCGCTTTCTGATAAAAATACAGGACTTGGTTTTGGTTGGCGACATATCTTCCAGTATGAACTGAAGGATGTACTGGATGAGAAAGAACAGATTATTGGCTGGCTCTTTATAGATGAAATGGGAGACTCCATCTTATTTCCCCCTGTTTCTAAAGGAGGGGTGAGTTACCAAACTTATACCGATTCGACTTGCCAATATCATCCAAATGGTTATCGATTGGTTACGATAAATGGCAGTGTACAAGTCAAGTTTGTTCAAGTAGAGGAGCTCTGGTTAGCTAGTGAGATTCGACTTGGGCTCATGAAAACAGTAAATCTAGAATATTCACGTAATCACCGCATCACCCAAGTAAACGTCAATCGACAAGCAAAACTTGAATTACAATATAACAAGCAAGGATTACTTGTTGAAATACGCCATCCTACAACCCTAGCTACTCTAGCTGAGTATCAATATGACCGTACCTTTTGTTTAACCAGGGCCACGGATGAACATCGGCAAGCAGAATCTTATCAATATAGTGATACCTGTTTACTAACTAGACGAACACGTGCAACAGGATTTTCGCATTATTTTGACTGGATAGGTCGAGGCGTGAGTGCTAAGTGCGTAAGTAATTGGGCGGATGATGGCGCGTATCGATATACTTTTGAGTTCCAACCGACTCAATCGACTGTTGTCGATCCGAGAGGTCATGCATGGCGATACAAACACAATGAACAAGGAAAGTTGCTTGAGCGTGAAAGCCCTGAATCAAGACGCTGGGTATATGAATATGATTCGAAAGGGCACTTGGTAAATGAAGTATCACCGGATGGCTGCTACGTCACTTACACCTATAATCAATTTGGGCAACTAAAAAACAAACGGCATTCTTCAGGTGCAACGGAACATTTTGACTATGATGAATTCGGTTGTAGTACGAGACATCAGTTGCCTGACGGTGAAACCATTGAAAACCAATTTAACGCGCTCGGCCAACTGGTTTGGCAACAAAGTAAAGAAGGTAAACAAGAGCGATACCGATACGATAAACATGGCCGCTTAGTTGAAAAGGTTATTGACGCTGGCGCATGTGTTCAATGGTGGTGGGATGATGAGCATCAACTTAGAGCGAAGAAAACCAATAAAAGTCTCTTTCGCTACAGTTATGATGAACATGACCTTGTAAATGGAATCGCTTATCCGGAAGGTCTTGTCTCCGGCTTTGAGCGCAATCAAAATCGTCTAATTACCCGTCTGTATTTTCAGAATTCGAAAGATGAAATTTTACGCGAACATCGATACGAATATGACGACTTCGGCCGTGTCAAACTTATCAGTACACCGAGAGGGAAAGTAGAGATCAATTGGAGCAGCCTTGCTCAACCTGTAGAGGTTTTTAAACAAAATAAAAGCGTCATGTCGTTCTCTTATGACGAAGAAAGGAACCTTAAAACTATCGAGCGTTCCGATGGTTGTAAGTACGAATTTGCATATACACCTGATGGACAAATTCAGTCGACGATAAACTTCGACCAAATACATACAAGTTATAACTACGATAAGGCTGAGCGACTAAGCAAGATTAGGCGCCGGACTAACCAAGTTAGCTTTCGTTATGATGACCTTGGGCGAGTCGTCAATATTCGAGCAATTGGAAGCGGAAAGGGAGTAGAAAACCATTTCCAATATAGCTTAGGCGGTAAACTAATCCACGTGCATAATCGCTTCTCGATGTCTTCTTATACCTATAAAGATACAAAATTGGTAAGTGAACAGCAGGGACGCTATTCCTTCCACAACAGATATCTTAATAACGGTTTACTCCAGTCCCAATGTTATAGTGACGGTACTGAAATCTCCTACCAATACGACGAGTACGGTGTGGTGCGTTCCATTTCTATTCAAGGGGGGGCGCACACCACAATACAGTTTAAATACGATGACTTACAGCGAATAACTCGTATTCAGTATGGCACTAAAGGGGAAACAAAAGAGTTTGATGGATTAGGAAGACTAAAGCGTCAAATATGGGAGAGTTTGGAGCGAAAGTATCATTACAACGCACAGCATCTTTTATCTCTTATCGTCGACAGTGAGAAGGGGCCCCAACATTATCAATATGATGACCTCGGCCATTTAGAAAGGGTAAAGACGCAAACCTCTGAGGAGTCATATATCTATGACAGTTTTGGCAACTTTAATGATGAAGGTGCACAGCTAGAATATGACCGCCTTGTTGAATACCATGGCGTCAGGTACGACTACGACGAACTAGGTAACAGAACCAGTAGTCAAGGTAATGGATTAGAGCAGCGCTGTACTTACGATGCTAAAGGCCAGCTAATTTTTGTCGAGAGCGAAGGGCGTTTATGTCAATTCGAATACGACGCACTAGGCCGAAGAATCAAGAAAATCAGTGAAAATGGCACCACTGAATTTATTTGGCAAGGAAGTCATTTAGTCGGCGAGTATTCTCGTTCGGGTTATCGGTGGTATCTATATCAACCAAACAGTTTTGTTCCGCTTGCTCTTATTGAAAACGGTGAGTGTTATTTTTACCAATGTAATCAAATCGGAACCCCAGAACGTTTGGTGGACTCGAAAGGGCAGGTAGTTTGGCAAGCAGCATACGATACCTTTGGATTTGCTCACGTTGCAATCGAGACGGTTAAAAACAACCTTCGCTTACAGGGGCAGTACTTCGATATTGAGACTGGTCTGCACTACAACTTAGCACGCTACTACGACCCTCAAATAGGTCGATTTATCCAACCCGACCCCCTAGGGCTGCTTGGTGGAACCAACCACTATCAATTCGCACCAAACCCTGTCTCGTGGGTTGATCCTCTGGGTTTATGTGCAAAAGAGGATGCGCATACAGTTCTAGCAGGGCATAACGATAATGCTCCGGAGAGGATGGTCTACGAAAAAGCAGCGGTTAATATTTCTGGGCCAACGATTGAGGAACTTATCGCAGATCCGACTTTACAGGGTATTAACGCTGTAAATATCGATCCAATATCGATGATGGTCGAAGGGATTGAAGATATGATAAATGCAGGGAACGCATTTATCGATAATCCTTCATTCTCTACTGCAACGAGTATGGCTATCACCGCAATACCAGGCAGATATGCGGAAAAAGTTGTCGATGAACTGCCGCTGAAAAAACTCGATAACGCCATGGTGAAGTCTTTGAGCACCATGAAGCGATTTAAAGTGCCTTGTTTTGAACCTGGGGCAACGATTAAAGGTAAGTTCAAAGGCAAAGAGCGTGAATTGGAAAGTCATTTTGCTCGCCAACTAAGGCATCAAGAAGCGGGTCTTAATGACTTGACCGTGGGGGAATACATCGAAAATCGCAATTGTTACAAAGAAATGAAACGAGCGGGAACGGGTATGGCTCAGGAGGATTTCAGAAAGCAGTTTTCTCGTCAATTGAATAGTTCGCTAGCTGAAAGCTTTAAGTTGAAAATGAGCCCTATGGACGCCAAAAAAGCGGCGAAACAAAGAACATCTGAGATTATGGATAACCTTGCGGCTTTGCATGATCCAGATATGATTGCAGGCGGGGCTGACAAGGTGAATAGGATGGGGAATAAAGGGGTTAACTCCTCAATTGGCTCTCAGTGGCGCACAAAGTCGCGCTTAACTCAGATGGATGAGCAAGCACAACGTGCATTTGAAAACCTAGGACCAGATGCCAAAATGAATGTTTCGCTGGAGCGCTGCCCATTACGTGGAATTAAATAAGATGAATGACGAATATTTTGAAATGTTTATAGAAGAGTTTGGCGAGCCGACCGAACATATTCAGGCAACTGACCAACAAGTTGAAGCATATCGAGGCATACTTCCAGATCAGCTACTTAAATACTGGCAAATGGTCGGTTTCTCTGGCTTTAACGATGGTCTATTCTGGATCACCAATCCCGCAGAATTTGAAGATGTGCTTGAATCTTTTCTTGACGATACAGAGTTCGCACACTTTGACAATTACCATGTGATCGCTCGAAGCGCCTATGGTCAACTCTATTTGTGGGGAGAGCGAACAGGTGCGTCACTCGATATAGCGACACACTTAAATTGGATAATGACAAATCAAGGACACGCAAAAGACATTTCTAAAGGCGATGCTAATATTGCAATTCAAAGCTTTTTCGGTTTTCAAGATAAAGAATATATAGACGTAGAAGTTAGTTCAAGACCTCTCTTTCCGTCTGCGGTTAAAAAACATGGTCCAGTGGGTAAAGAAGAAGTGATGGTGTTTACCCCTTACCTATTTATGGGGGGCAAGAAGTCCGCAGATGCTATGACCAAAGAAGATCTACATGTATTTTTACAGGTTATGGCGGATTTAGGGGGAGCCGAAATTATCGATATGGCGTCAATGGTCGGCAATGTCCTTAAAAGTCACAGAGAGTAACCCGTCCTGCATAGCAAAACTCAAGCTCACGCTTTGTGGGCTCTTTTGTTTACCCAGTATCGATCTAGATAGATATCTTTTAAACAATCAGTTTGGCTGAATAGTGATCACACACAAGGCAAGAGTTCTTAGCTTAAACTCAGATATTGAAGAAGAAGTTACGCTTGAAGTTAATGGTGTCGAATTAACCTGTTTTGCCGGGGTGTGCCCCTATGAATTGTATATTGGGCAAGAATATCCCGTTACATTTGAAATGTTGGATTTTGAATTAACAGAGCAGGAAAGTGCAGACGAAACTAGTATGACAAGGGTCGATAGTACCTATGCTTATAAGCTATTAGGTAGACTAAACGGTGGGACCATAGACGCTGGACTTAAGATTTGTGATGATTTTTTAGAGTCTGATTATGCATATTTGGATGGTCAGTTTATTTGTCTCTGTGTCGAGCGGTTGGACGTAGAATTTTTAGATAGGTAAACCGAGTGCTTAGGGCATGTTCTTTGCTCCCAAATAATGATCGGGTTTGTGCAAATAAATTAGGCAAAGGATATAAACGCAAATGAATAATGAAAACTCTACACTAGTTCGCTTTGTTATGAATGTTGATAAATTGAAAAAAGTACCTCATCAATCCTATAGCCTAGATGGACTGAAAAATGGTGAGTGTTTGTGTGTGGTCAATCAAGATGATTCTTGGCAAGTTGTATACAACAGTCAAGGAAGAATTACGTCTGTAACTGAATGTCAAAATGAAGAAGATGTGTATGAGGAACTATATCGCCAAATCTCAGATGCTTATGGTTAGTAGATTTTAAGTGCGCACAATTAGCTCGTTTTTACTTTAACTCCAGCATACGCCACAAACCACATGAAAAGCTTACGAACTCACGATATCCTAGGGGGATAATAAGATAGCGCCATGTAGATGGCAGAAAGTGAATTCGAATGAAGTTTATCCATACCTCAGATTGGCATCTTGGCCGACAGTTTCATAACGTCTCTTTGCTTGACGATCAGCAAGCCGTTCTTGACCAGTTAATCCAATACATTGAAAACAACCCTGTTGATGCAGTGGTAGTTGCTGGTGATATTTATGACCGTTCTGTCCCACCAACCATTGCGATTGAGCTACTTAACAAAGTAGTGAAGCGAATCTGTGGTGAGCTAAACACGCCGATGATTTTGATTTCTGGCAACCATGATGGTGCGGAGCGCTTGGGTTTTGGCTCTGAGCAGATGAAAAATGCGGGTCTTCACATTATCAGTAACTTCGAAGACATGCTTACCCCTGTTGTTATTGAAACCGAGAGCGCAGGGAAAGTGGCTTTTTATGGCATGCCTTATAACGATCCTGAGCAAGTCCGTTTTGCCTACCAAGAACCCGTTTCGACCCACAATCAAGCGCACAAGTTACTTGCCGAGAAAATCACTGAGCAGTTCCAACCAGAGCAACGCAACGTGTTAGTCAGCCACTGCTTTGTCGATGGTGCCATTGAGTCTGAATCTGAGCGTCCACTTTCGATTGGTGGTTCTGACCGCGTCAGTCACGAGCATTTCCTCAACTTTGACTATGTAGCGTTGGGGCATTTGCATCAGCCACAGAAAAAAGGCGAAGAATACATTCGTTATTCTGGTTCACTGATGAAATACAGCTTTGGTGAACAAAACCAGAAGAAAGGTTTCACGCTGGTGGAAATTGACCAAAACGGGTTTGTCTCGGCAGAGCACATTAACCTTGCTGCACCTCATGAGATGCGAATCGTTGAAGGTGAACTTGAACAAGTAATAGAGCAGGGCAAAACCGATCCGAAAAACGAAGACTATTTATTGGTACGTTTGATGGATAAGCACGCAATATTAAACCCAATGGAAAAGCTACGTACTGTTTACCCAAATGTTTTGCACCTAGAAAAACCGGGAATGTTAATTGGTGTCGAGCAGGAAATGGCGCAAGCAAAGTTGGCGAGAAGTGAGATAGACATGTTCCGAGACTTCTTTTCGGAAGCGCAAGACAGCCAACTATCGCAAGATCAAGATCAAGCGATAAGTGACATCATCAAACAACTTTCTCAGCAGGCTTAGTAAGGACCAAACATGAAACCCATTAAACTGACAATGCAGGCTTTTGGTCCGTTTGCTCAAACAGAAACGATTGAGTTCGACAAACTGGGAACTAACCCTTTGTTTCTCATCAACGGTCCTACTGGTTCGGGTAAAACCTCGATTCTCGATGCGATTTGTTTTGCGCTTTATGGTGAAACGACGGGCAACGAGCGCCAAGGTATTCAAATGCGTTGCGATATGGCAGCGCCAACGTTATTGACCGAAGTGACGCTAGAATTCTCTTTACACGGCAAGTCTTATCGAGTGATTCGCTCACCAGAACAAGAAGCACCAAAAGCGCGTGGTGAGGGCATGACGGTGCGTAAGCATACCGCAGCTTTGTATGAGATTACGGACGAAGAAAAGCTGATCACTAGCAAAACAACGCAAGTAAAGACAGAAGTGACCAATATTATTGGCTTGAACGAAACTCAGTTCCGCCAAGTGATGGTGCTACCACAAGGTAAGTTCCGAGAGTTGTTACTTGCGACGTCCAAAGAGCGTGAAGAGATATTTGGTCAGCTATTCCAAACGGATATCTACAAGAAGATTGAATATGCGCTGAAAGATAAAGCGAGTGCCATTAGCAAAGCCAAAGACGAGTTTGACAACCAGATTCGAGGCGCACTGCAGGTAGCTGGTGTTTCTTCAGAAGCGGAATTGACAGAGCAGCGCGAAGCCTTATCTGTTCAATTTGAATCTGTACAAAAGCAAGAGCAAGAATCTCTGGCGCAATTAAATGCGGTAAAAACGGAACTGCAAAAAGCAGAAGCGCTGAGCAATGAGTTTAAAAAGCGCGAGCAAGCCGAAGTTGCATTGAAGCAACATTTGGAACAGAGCGGTGCTGTCTTATCACGTCAATTGCAGTTAGACAATGCGAAGAAGGCAAGCAAGGTTGAGTTGCCTTATGTCACGTTACAAAATGCCTCAAAGCAAACGCAAGAGCTTGAGCAAAAGGTGGCTAAGCTATCTCAAGATCTTACTGTGGCAAATGACGCGGTAAAATCCAAAGAAGGCGCATTGCAAACCACGAAAGAACAAGCTGCACAATTGCCAAAACTGACAGAGCAGCAATACCAACTTGAAGGCATGAAAGGAAAGTTGGTTGAAAAGTCAGAGCTAGAGAAAACCATTAACGCAGGTTTGACGGAAAAGTCGGAGTTTGAGTCAACGCTTAAGAAATATAGCGCTCTGAAAGAGAAGTTAACGCTAGAGGCGCAACAAGGTCAGAAGTCACTAGATCAAGCTCGAGTCGATGTTGCAAGTATTGGCAGTGTAGAGGCTGAGATAAAACAGCAACAACGTTTGATGCAAGACCTACAAAAGCTCACTGGCTTAAACCAAGAGCTGGCGAAATTGGATGCGTTGACGCTTAGCAAACAAGCTTCGGTTGACAAAGCAAAAGCGCGATACGCAGAACTTCAACGCTCAGCAGATACACTTGAATTGAGCTGGCACAATGCTCAAGCCGCTGTATTGGCTCAGCGCTTACAAGCCGGTGAAATGTGTCCGGTGTGCGGTAGTGTAGAACACCCTCAACCCGCTCAATTTGTTGGTGAAGAGGTCACTAAGGATCAAGTTCAAAACGCTCGAAATATAGAGCGAGAAGGGCAAGTTGCGCTTAACCAATTGAACAATCAATTGGAGCAGCACAATATCGCAATCGGACAATACAAGCAGCAGATTGAGCAACTATCCGTTGAGCTTGGTCAAAACGCATCAATGGATTTAGGCGCGTTGCAAGCGTCCATGCAGCAGCTCGATGAACGTCTACAGCAATTGTCATCGATTAACTTGGTTCAATTGGAACAAAGCGTCAATGAGTTAAACCAGCGTTGTGTTACTGGGGAAGGTAAGATCAATGATCTGCAAAACCAGATGGCAGCGAATGAATCGACGATAAAAGTGAACCAAGAGCAATTGGCTAAACTCTCAGCTTCGTTAGATGCTAAGTACTCGTCACTTGACGTTCTTGAGCAAGAGATTGTTGCGATTCAAAAACAGATTACCGAGTTAAATACCGCATTCGAGTCTGCACAAAACCATTTGCAACAAGCCGTGCTGGCGAAGACCAATATTGAAAGCCAACTGACAACCAATCAACAGTGGTTGAATGAGGCACTCGATCGTTTGAACACAGCCAAAGCTGATTGGAACCAGGCTTTGCAGGCGAGCGCATTCGAGGATGAAGCGCAATTCATAGCATGTAAAGTTGATGAAGCCGAGATGCAGATTTGGCAGCAAGAAATTGATGTGTTCAAACAGACCCAAATCAAGCTAGAACAAACATTGGCAGATTTGAGTTCAACATTGAAAGACTTGGCATTGCCTGATTTAGATGACCTTAACGTTAAGTTAAACAGCATTCAGCAAAGTTACGTTGAAGCGCGTAATCAGCTTGATAGCACGCGCTCTCTGTTTGAACGTCTAGAGAAAGTCCGTAATGACATCGCGACGTTACATGACAAGAACACTAAGTTAGAAGACGAATACAAAGTGTTTGGCACCTTGTATGACGTTGCAAGCGGTAAAACGGGTAGCCGTATCAGTCTGCACCGATTTGTCCTTGGTGTGTTATTAGACGATGTATTGATTCAAGCCTCACAGCGTTTAAGTCTGATGAGTAAAGGTCGTTATATCTTGGCTCGTAAAACTGAAGGCTTTAAAGGTGCTGCAGGGCGAGGCTTGGATTTGGTGGTTGAGGATAGCTACACAGGTAAAACGCGCGATGTCGCGACGTTATCAGGTGGTGAATCTTTCATGGCAGCGTTGGCATTAGCGCTCGGTCTATCTGATGTTGTGCAGTCTTACAGTGGCGGTATTCGCTTGGATACGCTGTTTATTGATGAAGGTTTTGGCAGCTTAGATCCGGAATCTTTGGATCTTGCGATTCAAACCTTGGTCGACTTACAACAAACGGGTCGCATGATTGGCGTGATTTCTCATGTATCCGAGCTGAAAGAGCAAATGGCGCAACGCATTGATGTCGAACCGTCGCGACTTGGTTCTACAGTTTCTGTGAAGTCTCAGATAGCATTTGATTCTTAATCGGTAAAGGTAAACGGTACCGGTAAACATTGATAAACAAAACGCCCCGCTGGATTACGGTGTAAAATAGCGGGGCTTTTGGGTTTTCAGTTTCGAAGCATTTATTGTTCGCAGAAGCGACCTTCTTTCGGTGATTGCGTAATCGCATATTCACCATCAAGATTGCGGTAAACAACCGCGTTCCAAACTGAACCGTCATTCAATTCAAACTCTATCGCGTAGTTCACACCACTCACAATTTGTGCATGAACGGACAAGATCTGTTTAAACGAAGAGAGAGTTTCCATTTTGTTTAGGACAAAGGCCATTGCCTTTTGAGCGTCTGGGGTAGCATCGAATTCGTTCCACCCACCTGGCATATTTCCTTGTGTATTACATACATCTGCCGAGGTTGTTGACTGTGTCGCTTCATCTTGAGTTTTTTGCTGACATCCGACAAGCAAAACCAAGATTGCGCAAGCTGACACTGTTTTTAATTTCATAAAATTAACCTCTGTTTGCAAGCACGCATTATAAAGCTCGGTGTTAAAGCACAATGTCTACGTTGTGCAAACTTTTGATATGCAGAGGGTTAAATCCTGATGAAATCGTTGCGAGCGAGCTCCAAAAAAAGAAGATTGGTTAAGTTTTTGTGGGATTTTGATAGAACGTCACGCTTAATTGCGAGCGCAGCTTTACGGTTCATTTCGCGTCATGAATTAAGATCACAATTATAAAATAGACATTAAAAACATAACTTTGTAAGTGTATCTGTTTTCTTAGCTCAGCCATATAATCCAAACGAAATTCATTAAGTGCCAATACAAAGTACTGAGTGATTGTTGTGATGAAACAAAATGGATGAGAGGTAACACGATGAAGCAAAAAGCGCTATATCTAGCAGTAGCAATGGGTTTGAGTGGTCTTGCGAACGTCGCATCCGCTAATGAGATGGTGAACCCAGATGGTGGTGTCGTAGTCGGTTATTGGCATAACTGGTGCGATGGGGCGGGCTACAAGGGCGGTAATGCACCGTGTGTGACACTGGATGAAGTTGACCCAATGTACAATGTGGTTAACGTCTCCTTTATGAAGGTGTTCAATACCAACGAAGGCCGTATTCCAACCTTCAAGCTCGATCCAAATATTGGTCTTTCAGAACAACAATTTATTGATCAAATTGGCGCACTAAATCAACAAGGACGCGCCGTTCTTATTGCGCTTGGTGGTGCAGATGCACACGTTGAGCTGAAAACTGGCGATGAGCAAGCATTCGCTCAAGAGATCATTCGCCTTACTGATAAGTTCGGCTTTGATGGTCTGGATATCGACCTAGAGCAATCTGCGGTAACCGCCTCAGACAACCAAACGGTAATCCCAGCTGCACTTCGCCTTGTAAAAGAACACTACCAACAGCAGGGTAAAAACTTCCTAATTACGATGGCGCCTGAGTTCCCATACTTAACAGAAGGTGGCAAATACGTTCCTTATATTACTGGATTAGAAGGGTACTATGACTGGATCAACCCTCAGTTTTACAACCAAGGTGGCGACGGTATTTGGGTTGAAGGTGTGGGTTGGATTGCACAAAACAATGATGCGCTAAAACAAGAATTCATTTACTACATTTCAGACTCTTTATCGAACGGTACACGTGGTTTCCACAAAATTCCGCATGACAAATTGGTGTTTGGTATTCCATCTAACATTGATGCAGCGGCAACGGGCTTTGTGCAAGACCCTCAAGATCTTTACGACGCGTTTGATCAACTTAAAGCGCAAGGGCAGGCACTTCGTGGCGTAATGACATGGTCGGTGAACTGGGATATGGGTACCGACAAGAATGGTCAGGCGTACGGTGAAAAGTTCGTGAAGGATTACGGTCCGTTTATCCATGGTCAGACTCCACCTCCGCCAAGTGAAGGCGAACCGGTGTTTAGCGGTATCAGTGATATTCGCGTGCATCACGGTAGTTCATTTGATCCGTATGCAGGTGTTACCGCGTCTGACAAAGAAGATGGAGACCTAACTAACAGCATTACTGTTGAAGGTTCAGTTGATGTGAACACCGTTGGCACATATGTTTTGGTTTACAGTGTAAAAGACAGCGACAACAATGAAACCAAGCAAAGCAGAACCGTTGTTGTTTACAGCCTAGTGCCTGAGTTTGAAGGTGTAACGGATACGACCATACAGCTTGGTGACGCATTTGACCCAATGGCAGGCGTAAAAGCGACGGATGCAGAAGACGGTGATTTGACTGATCAAGTTCGTGTAGAGGGCAGCGTAGATGTTAACGTGCTAGGTGTCTACGACTTGGTTTACCGAGTTACGGATAGTGCAAATCAGACTACGACAGCTCAACGCTCTGTGATTGTTTCTGATGGCAGCAGTTACCCTCCGTATGAATCTGGAAAAACGTATGAAGCAGGTGACATTGTCACAGGTTCAGACGGCAACTTGTATCAATGTAAACCGTGGCCATACACTGGGTGGTGTTCAAACCCTTCTTATGCGCCTGGTGAAACTGTTTATTGGTCAGACGCATGGGATAAGTTGTAATTAGCTCATGAATTTAGGTATACCCAAGTAACCTCGAGGTGCTAGGTTCAGCGAGATTGACTTGGTTTGTAGACGCGGCGGCGATTTAAAGGTTTAGTGGGTCTAAATCAAGAATCGACAACAAAGTATATAAGCCAAGTCAACTCGCCCTCAGGGAGCGTGTCATTGACCCGATTACTGCGTCAAACAACTTGGAAAGAGCTTGCTATTCCGCTTCGTTGTTTTCCTTGCTTACTTTCGGTAAACAGGGAATCAATGACAACGCTCTGAATCAGCACCTTGAAGTCACTTGGGTATAGACCTCCTTAATTGGAGGCTTTTTTATACGCGTGACTTCACATCTCATTGAATCAACGCTAGAACTTTAAAGCGTAATCATTAGTATCCCGCCTCCGCATTTTCCAGACTTTCCTATAGTTGGAATGCGTCGCTCTTTGTCAATTTGGTACGGTCACCTAGGAGGATTTAATGAAAAGGATCAATGTAGTAGGCAGCAGCGGAAGCGGTAAATCGACGTTTTCAAAGCAGCTAGCAATGAAATTAGGTGTCACGTACATAGAAATGGACAGGTTGTTCTGGCTTCCCGATTGGAAAGAACTCGATGATGAGACGTTCTTCGATAAAGTCGTGGACGTAACTCAACAAGACGCTTGGGTACTCGATGGGAACTACAGCCGAACACAACCGTACAAATGGCAAATCATCTGGCTCGATTATTCACGTTCTATCACCACTTACCGCTCCGTCACTCGTGCTATCAAAAGGGCATGGACTCAAGAAGAGTTCTGGGAAGGAACTGGGAATAGAGAAAGTTTTAGAAAAGCGTTTTTGAGTACAGACTCGATTATTTGGTGGTCGGTTAAGAACTACCAAAAGAATCGAAAGCGTTATTTAAAACTGAAGGAGGACTTAAAAGGTTCGCCTATCAAGTTCATCCACATCACTTCACCAAAAATGGCGCAAGATTTTCTTGGCTCTCAAGATTTTATAAATAGATGAGTAACTTATTTAAGTAACTTTTTGGCAACGGCTCGCAGCTGTGTAAATCCTGACATTCCGCCTCCGTTAGATGATGAATACTAGGGTCTGTTGACCTTTCGCGGTTAGATTTTTGTTCGGATGGGGACGCCTAGTCAAAATCGTTTTAGGTGAGGCAAGGAGTGTGTCGCCTAGTCATTCTAAGCAAATACTCCTTAACAAAACATAAAACGATTTTAACCGAACCCTTTGGGCAGCGTTTGTTGGACATTTCTACTGCGTTATCGACTTCTCATGTAGGCTGGCTACACAGCAAAGTCTCTGCCTTGTATAAATGTCCAACAATTCGCTGCAAAAATCAGCTTGAAAGATTAACAGACCCTAATAAAGTTCCCGTCGTATTCATTGTGGAGGTATTATGATCGGCTACGAAGAAATGGCGATATCCGGCTACCTAGGTTGGTTACTCGCTGTTTTGTTGGTTTACCCCTTTGCCTATGTTGGTATTCATATCGGATTATTCGATATAAAAGTTCGTACCAAAGTCAGCCGTTATTTCAATCGCTTTATATTAGCTTTGATTGCATTTTTACTGATTATGCATATGCAAACTGAAGTGGTTTACGGCAAGTACTTTCTTGGTCTTTGGGAAGCACAACAGTAACTGTGATCGCATTAATTCCCATCGCCTTGTGCTAAGTTGTCGAAATTGAACTAAAAATCGACAACTTAGCATGAAGCCATACGACCTATATTTTCTTCATACTTCACCCGTACACATTCCACCTTTCTCCAAATTGATGATAGAGCTCGCACCTGATTTAAAAGTCGCACACTTTGCCGATGCTGACTTGTTGGAGCGTTTGGTTGATGGAGAGGACGTATCTAAGGTGAAGCAATCAGTACAAGACAAAGTACGAGAGCTTTCTGAACAAGCAAACTTGGTGGTTTGTACTTGTTCCTCAATTGGTCGCTTTGCTGAATCGCTTACAGAGCAGGGTGTTAACGTTCATCGTATAGGCCGCGCGATGGGTGACCAAGCTGTAACTCATGAGCGAGTGTTGTTACTCGCGGCATTATCGACAACCATTGAGCCCAGCTTGGCGTTACTTGAGACGAGTGAGGGCAATTGTATCCGTCAGTTAGATACGTTTGTGGTTGAAGGTGCTTGGGAACGCTTTCTCGACCAAGATAACCAAGGCTACTACGACAAGATTAAAGCAGTAATAGAGAGAAAGGCTCGTGATTATGACGTAATTGTATTGGCGCAAGCTTCGATGTCAGGTGCTGCATCATTAGTTGATGTCGGCATTCCAGTATTAAGCAGCCCACGTTTAGGTGTAAAAAGGGCAATTGAAACCTTAAGGATATTCCATGCAAATAACTAGTTGGATTCAGCTTTGCTTACGCGAGCTTGAAGGAGCGCCCATAAAAGAACATTCCGATATCGAAGCGTCTTTTGCGGAGTCTGAACGTTTCTCGAAATGGAAGACAAGCAAAAGAGAAATACGCCTAGAAGAAGTCAGTGATCGTTGCTGGATCAAGAGCTGCACGGGTGGCTACATCACAGAGGTGCACTTACATGCGGATGGTTCACTTGATGAATACACCTTGTTTGGACGCCTTCACACCAAAGGGCATTGGGAGCTAGAAGCTGGCGTACTTCATATCACGATCTACAAAGGTGAAAACACTTACGAACTTTCTGTTGTGGGAAACCGTGAACCTTCCATCCACTCGGCGATTGAATACAAAAATGGAGAAGTGCACTCCTATCTAAAACTGACTCCAATTTCTCAATAGCAATTTAACAAGGACGAGCACCACAAGATGGATATTGTATTTGTAAGGCATGGCGTGCCAGATTTTACGTTAGCGGATGAGCGGCAGATGACCCAACTTGAGAAGGATTATGCCCCGCTTTGTCGAGAGCATTTGTCTGTGTTGCAAGAAAAACTCAATCATCCAGTCTTCAATGATGCTGAAATCATCATCAGCTCACCTTATACAAGAGCCCTTCAAACTGCAGAAATTCTCAATCGTCATCGCGATTTGCCTTTGTTTGTTGAGCATGACTTGAGAGAGTGGCGTGCGGACAAAGAAGGCGGCTACATTACATTGAATGAAAGAGACCGACGCTGGCTCGAATACCGAGAGCTGTTAAAAGCGGGTATTCCAATGACCGACAGTCGCTACGAACATGTTGATGAGCTAAAAGCACGGGCTGAGTTGGTGCTGGATCGTTACCGCCAATATCGAAAGGTTGTTGTCGTGAGCCACTTTAATGTGTTTGAAGCACTACAAGGTTTTCAAGACATAGGACTGTCCTGTGGAGAATTTCGATACATTAATTTCTGATCGAATTTTTATCTTCTATAGTAAAATCAGACACTAATTTAATTTCAGGTTGCTGTATGAAATCTCTCAAAACACTTTTACTTTTGTCTCTTGCAACGTTGTTTGGTTGTACGTCTAAACCGGACGGTGTGGAGCCCGTCAACAACTTTGAACTTCAACCATATCTAGGCAAGTGGTATGAAATTGCGCGTCTTGATCACTCTTTTGAGCGCGGTTTATCGAATGTGACGGCTGAATACGAGCTCCGTGAGGATGGTGGCGTAACGGTTATCAACCGAGGCTATTCAGAAGATGATAAAGAATGGACGCAAGCTGACGGCAAAGCGTATTTCGTCGATGGTGAAAACACAGGGCATTTAAAAGTGTCTTTCTTCGGTCCGTTTTATTCGTCTTACATCGTATTTGAGCTAGGTGAGAACTACGACTACGCGTTTGTCTCTGGTTTCAATCACGACTACCTATGGCTACTGTCACGCACACCAACTGTTGATAAAGCAACGGTCGAGCGTTTCAAACAAGTAGCAAAAGAGAAAGGCTTTGCGTCGGACGAATTAATTCTCGTAGAGCAAACAAAGTAATACTTACAGCGACAAATGAAACATGCCCCACAAAAAGTGGGGCATGTATTTAACTGAGTTCTGGATTACTTAATCAGTCGAACAACCAAAGAACCTGGCGCTCGGATCGATTCAATGTTGTGGCTCAGTACCGTGCCTTCTGTTGGCGCTGTGTAACGCTGAATCTCATCACCAAAGCTGTCGTATTGAATCGCAACCAATTGACCTTGCTCTACCTTATCCATCATCTTCACTTGTGGTAGTACAAAACCACCCAGTTCGGCACGAATGCTGATGATGTCTTTGCCTTCTAGGCATGGCGTGAGCTCTGCAATTTCACCAGTCACTACGTCATGGCGAGCAAGGATATTGAAGATGCCAGTCACGGTACGGTCGATCAGCTCTTGTTCTGTGTAACGACCCATGCCCACCTCGATGGTGATGCTTGGAATACCGCTGTTGTTCCAGACGGTTTCAAGTACACCTGCGTCACCCGGATCGTTAAGAATTACGTCTGGGTTAATAAGGCGAGCCATTTCCAGAGATTGCTCGATACGGAAATCGGCAAACACGTACAGTGGGTAAGCAGCACCACTGGTTTGAGTGTGCAAATCAATCGCCAGCTCTGCGTTCGGCTTAAGAAGGTTATTCCATAAAGCAAACAGGAAGCGGTTTGCTTCGTTGCCGTTTGCATCACCAGGGAAGAAACGGTTTAAGTTTGCAGGAGATGCATCAGGATCCGCAGAGAAGAAGTCACGGCTGTGGTTCAGCATACCCGTCAGGTTGATGGTCGGAACGACAGTTACAGTACCTGCGATGTCTTTACCAATCAGTTCACGAGCGGTCTTTTGTGCCGCTAAAACACCGTTGTATTCGTCACCATGAACACCTGCTGTGATCATGATTTTCTTACCCGGTTTTTCGCCTTTGAAAACCAACACAGGCAAATGTTGCCATTGAGATAGGGCGTTGGTTGCGATACGGAACCAAAACTTATGCTCGCCTGCAGGCAAGTCTGTTACGTCAAGAGATTGAATGACTTGATGACCTTGAATTACGTCATCCAGAAATTGTGTTGCCATTAAAGTTGTCACTCCAAAACATCTTACTTCGATGCTTGTTTGCCATACGGCTTGAATTAAAAAAGGCGAGAACTTGTCTCGCCTTATTCTTTATACCCAAACTCCGCTTTCGCGTTTAAGTTGCTTGGGGATATTGGTAATCAGTTTACGCAAAACCCATCACGTGAGCTGCGACGACGACAATGCTCGATAGGGTAAAGAGTAATAGCATAAAGCGCCAGCAGAATTTCGCCCAGTCACCCCAGTCGATACGACATACACCCAGTGTTGCCATTAGCGACGCTGAAGTTGGAACGATAACGTTAGTGAAACCGTCACCAAGTTGGAATGCTAGAACGGCTACCTGACGTGTAACGCCAGCGATGTCTGCAAGAGGAGACAATAGAGGCATTGTCAGCGCTGCTTGACCAGAACCTGAAGTCACGAAGAAGTTGAAGATAGATTGGAAAACATACATCAACCAAGCCGCAGCAACGTCAGGAAGACCGCTGATTACGCCACCAGCGCTGTTCAGGATCGAGTTCAGTACGCTCGCTTCATCAGTAGTACCGCCACCTAGGATAAGCAATACACCTTTCGCACAACCAACCAATAGAGCAGGGGCAAGCATGATTGCTGCACCTTCTTTAAATGCGTCAGCCGCACAGTTAAGTGTCATGCCGTTTAGACGGAAGATCGTACCGATAATCGCAACAACAAAGCCCATTGTGAAGAATTGAGATGCGATCTCTGGGATGTACCATGCGTTAGCCACTACGCCCCAAACAACCCATACTGTAGTTGCGATAACCGTAAGGATAACTAGGGTGTCACCTAGGTTCCAACGAGAATCGTGGTCACCTAGCTCTTGCTGACGGAAGTATTTGTCAGTACGACGGCTGTAAGAAAGCTCAGGGTTTGCTTTGATACGCGCTGCGTAAATCATAGTGAAAGCAATACCGATAAGTGTAAAGCCAGCCCACAGACCCATACGTACAGTCATACCAGACAGAACCGGAATACCAGCAATACCTTGCGCGATCGCTACCGAGAATGGGTTCATCCAAGACGTTGCAAAACCAATCTGAGTCGCAACGTAGGTCACCATTACTGTAGTGATACCATCGTAGCCAAGGCGAACCATTAGTGGCGCGATAATAATCGCAAATGCGACGGCTTCTTCACCCATACCAAATACTGCGCCGCCCAAAGAGAACAGCAAGAACAGAACTGGAATGAATAGCGCTTCGTTACCTTTGGTCTTGTCGATAAGGCGTAAGATACCGTTGTCGATTGTGCCTGTGCGCATTACCACACCAAATGCACCACCGATAACAAGCATGAACATGATAACGCCAATCGCGCTGCCCCATTTAGAGCCTGAAACCAGACCTTCGAATGGGAAGTTCATTAGACCAATGCCACCGCCTGACGCGAACAGTCCAACCTTGTTGTAAACCAATTCACCGTTTTCGTCGGTTGCATAAGAGAAAGAAGATGGATCGATAACAGTACGAGTTTTTTCTGCACCGTCGACCATGTAGGTCACCTGTTGGCTATCGAAATGACCAGCAGGGATTAAGTAGGTAAGAATCGCAGCAAGAATACCAACAATGAAGATCAAAATGAGGGTATCAGGCATCTGCCATGATTTTGGGGTTGCCGCCGATTCCGATGGCTGAGCGTGTGTGTGAGACATAACCTATTTCACGTCGAATTATAGAAAGCATGAAATATCGATAAAATAGAATAAAAAGTCAATATTAACTGAGTTGATGAACTATAAATTCATCAATAATTTGATCTGAAGAGGGTTGAGTTGCTTATCAACGATTTAATAGTTAATTGTTTTGGTTAGATGTTGTGCGAATGAAAACGGAGTTAGGACTTGTGGCGATTCACAAGTCCCATAATTATTCACTTTTCTGCATGAGGAGTTTGTTCTGAATAAAACGCGGCAACATCGCGCAAATCTTCATCATTTAGCATGCGTAATTGGGCTGCCATCATCTCAGCCAAAGGACCTAAGCGAAGCCCATCTTGATAGGCTTTCATAGAATCATACAGGTACTGAGCATTCTGACCGGCTAGGTTAGGGTAAGCGTCGTTTGTCGTCATGCCGTTCGAACCATGACAGTAAACACAGCTTGGCGATTTAAGTTTGCCTTTATCAACGTCACCGAAAGGTTTCGCCACAACAGAGGAAGAGATAAGAAGAGACGTTAGAAGCACGTATCTAAGCATGAAATGCACTCATTGTAGTTCTTGAAAGCGCATAGAATAAAGCTTCCCCTTAGGGGAAGCTCAATGATCAAAATCAAGTTAAAGCAGAGATTTAAGGCTAGATAGGAAGGTATCGATGTCTTGTGCCGAAATATCTTTGTGCGTCACGAAGCGGATTGGGTTTCCTGGAGTAATCGTGATGCCTTGCTCCTTCATCTTTTCTGCGATACCAGCAATATCCACTTGTGGATCAAGCTTGGCAAAGACGATGTTGGTTTGAACAAATTCTAGATTAACAGAGAAACCAGGCAATTCCGCTAAACCTTCCGCTAAGGTTTTTGCATTGATGTGGTCTTGTTTTAGCTGTTCTACTTGCTCGGTAAGGGCTAGTTTACCGGCTGCAGCAAGAATACCCGCTTGGCGCATACCACCGCCGACCATTTTTCTTAGACGGCGTGCTTTTGCAATGTACTCTTTGCTACCAAGCAGTAGTGAGCCAACAGGGGCTGCCAAACCTTTAGATAAACAGATAGTCATTGAATCAAAGTACTGACCAATCTCTTTGACTGGAACATCAAGCGCGACAGCTGCGTTAAATACGCGAGCGCCATCTAGGTGCATCTGCAAGTTATGTTTGTTCACAAACTCACGAGCCTCTGCTAGGTAGGAAAGAGGAATCACTTTACCGTTGATGGTGTTCTCTAAGCTAAGTAGGCGAGTACGTGCAAAGTGCGCGTCATCTGGCTTGATTGCTGCTTCTAGCTTATCAAATGGCAAAGTACCGTCTGGGTTGTTTTCAATCGGTTGAGGTTGAATAGAACCCAGTACCGCCGCGCCGCCAGCTTCGTACTTGTAGTTATGCGCTTGCTGACCACATAGGTATTCATCACCGCGCTCACAATGCGCCATTAAGCCAAGTAAGTTTGCTTGTGTACCAGAGGTCGTGAACATTGCCGCTTCAAAGCCCGCAAGCTCAGCCGCAAATTGCTCTAACTCGTTAACGGTTGGGTCATCACCGTACACATCATCGCCGACAGGAGCGGTAAACATTGCTTCACGCATTGCTTGGGTAGGTTGCGTAACGGTATCTGATCGAAAGTCCATAATTCTCTCCTCGGTCGAAAAGACCTAAATATAACCGCAAAGACGAGCTTTGCTTAGGCAAGCGATAGTTTTGGCATCCGTAATAATGCCTTGAATAATTTGTTGTTCGAGTTCTTCTCGTGACAATGTCACCACTTCAATCACTTCATCGTCGTCACACTCGTATCGATTGGTCCTGTTCAGTTGCTCAGCAACAAACAAGTACTGGATTTCATCACAAAAACCAGCAAGAGGGGTAACTTGACCAAGCGATGTGAACTTTTCGGCGCTATATCCTGTTTCTTCTTCCAACTCTCTTTGAGCACAGTGCAACGGATCTTCATCGCCTTCACGTGTGCCAGCAGGCAATTCAAGCAGCCATTTGTTAAGAGAGGGACGGAATTGATTAACAAGAACGATGTTGCCATCTGAAGTAATAGGTAAGATAACGGCAGCACCGGGGTGTTGGATAGTGGTATGTATGATCATCCGACCAGTTGGTAGTTTAACTTCCTCTTCGACCAGAGAAATCTGCTTCCATTTATGAATTGTATTGCTCATGCAGTTGTGGATCCTAGCGGTAACCGCGTGTTGACGTGTTTTGCACATTAACCACAAACTGCGTGAAACAAAAGTAGAAAATGGTTTCATACTCTTATGAAATCAGCACATTCAGTGAGTTATGTCTCATAAATGAAAACTATGGTTACCCGCGCACGCGCGCGAAGAGCATCTGGTATAACCGAGCTTCACTAAAAAATACACTTGTAACAAAGTGATAACAAATGTATAAAATTAAATATACAGCCTCAGTTCAACAGCCGGAGCTTTTATGATTCAACCATCTTTCGCATCAAATGCAGAAAAGGCGCTTCTTTCAGAGCGTATCAACAAGCTGGCTAAAGCACTGACCGACGGCGTTTACGAACGCGAACACACCATCAAACTTTGTCTTCTTGCCGCTCTAGCGGGTGAGAGCGTCTTCCTTCTTGGTCCTCCGGGTATTGCAAAAAGCTTAATCGCCAAACGTCTTATCCAAGCATTTGATAACAGTAGTTACTTTGAGTACTTAATGACTCGCTTCTCAACACCAGAGGAAGTGTTTGGTCCATTGAGCATTCAAGAGCTAAAAGACAACGGTCGTTATGTCCGTCTTACTCAAGGCTACTTACCAACGGCACAGGTGGTTTTCCTTGATGAGATTTGGAAAGCAGGTCCTGCAATTCTGAATACGCTTTTGACTGTTGTGAACGAAAAGACGTTCAAAAACGGCAGTGAAATTGAACGTGTACCGATGCGCCTTTTGGTTTCTGCATCAAACGAACTACCAGACGAAGATAGTGGTTTAGACGCACTTTACGACCGCATGTTGGTGCGCGTGTTTGTAAACCGCATTCAGGATAAACAAAACTTCAAATCCATGCTGACAGTGGGTACGTCTCAAGAAGCGCAGGTTCCAGAGGGTTTGGCGATCACTGACGAAGAATACCACCGCTGGCAGCAACAACTCGATAAGCTGACTCTCACCGACAATACATTCGAAAAGCTATACCAACTTAAGTCTATGTTGGAAACCAAAGTCGAATCTGAGTTTGGCGACGCATCATTAACAGATATGTACGTGTCTGACCGCCGTTGGAAAAAAGCGGTCAAATTGCTTAAAGCGAGCGCGTTTTTCAATGGTCGTGATGAAATCAACCCACTTGATCTTCTGCTACTGCAAGATTGTTTATGGAATAGCCCTGAGTCACGCGATGTCGTTCGCAGCGTGATTCAAGAGTTCGCACTAAAACATGCCTTTGATCAGCAAGAAGCAGAGCAAGAGATCGAATACTGTCGTGAATCTTTGGTTGATGTGCAGCATGAACTTGAAGACAAATATCGCATGACGCTAAACGCTGAAGCGGCAACGGGACTGCTTCGTAAAGAAACCATGAGCTTCGATACATCCAAAGCGAAAACTTACAAAGTAGGCGCGGCGGTGAATCTGGTTAAGCTGGTTATTCTGCAAAGCAACATGTCGGTATCTGAATCAGAGAAGGGTGACAGCCGCTGGGTATACGTACCAAAAGACGAGCTTGACCGAGTGATCAAAGAAGGTCATGGCGATGTGTATGGCTATGTGAACCAAAACACCAATATGTGTCGTCTGCGGTTTGATGTCGATGCGGCAAACAACCTTGTGATCCGTGACATTGCAAACCGCGGTGTGTTGGTGAGCTTAGTGACTCAACAAGGTTTAGACGTTGAGCTTTACCAAAAATGGTTGGCTGAAAGCGAGAAAGCAGTAAGCCAATTGAGTGAAGCTGAACACCACATGCGTAAGGTTAAAGCCAACTTCCATGGCGCATTGCCACACAGTTTCGTGGATCCAGAGTTACCACGTCTAATGGAATCGAGTCTGCAACAGGTGAGTCAGAGACTTGAGTCTATCCAAGGTGAAAGCGAGAAGATCATTCAACGCTTTAAAAACTTACATCAGTTTTTCTCTTAAGGGGACGACATGTTAGGTGCAGACGGACTCAGCTTAGCACTTATGGTGGCAGATTCAGGCATCATTGATAGTGCGGTTAACGATTTAATGGCGCGCTCACAAGTCATGATGATGGCAGAAAATCGAGGTATGAAATCCTCGGTGAAAAACCATCTACTTAAATGGCGTGGCAACGTGAAAAAGCGCATGACGAAAGTCTGTGAGACAGAACGTTTTCAACAGGAACTCGCACTCTATCAAGAAGTGATTTATTGGGATGAAAACGAGTTTTTCGAACGAATTGATGACGTGATCAAAAAGCTTGAATGGCACTCGGCGTTTTACATGCAAGCGCGTCGCATGATGGAGAAGAACAAGGGGGTGAACAACCCAATGTTCCCTCATTACTTCTGTGACCAGTGGTATCAAAGCCTTGCAGAAGCAATCAAACAAGCGCAAGTCTCTGAGCTTGAAGAGAATAAAGAAAAAGTCCTCAACGATCTTTATCAACGTATGGAAACTATGCGTAACATGGATAAAGTGACGGAGTCCGGTGACGAAGAAAGCGTAGGGCGCTTGTGGGATATGGCGTCCGCTAAGTTGAGTAAAACTGACTTAACCGTGATGAAGCGCCACGCAGAGTTCCTTAAAAAGCACAAAGGTTTGCAAGAGATCGCAGAGCAACTTGGTCGCATGGCGGGGCAAGTGAATGATCCTGACCTCAACCGCGCACCAGCAGAAGAGCTGCAAATGGTTGAGGAAAAGAGTGACGAAGCGACAGACGATATCGTCGGTATTCATGAAAGTGACGATCTCAACAAACTGCTACCTAACGAAACCATGTTTTTGGCGTATCCAGAGCTGGAAGTCGTGTTCTACAAGCATTTGGTTGATAAACGCTTGATGAACTACCGCACGCAAGGTAAGTCTCGCACACTACGTAAAGTGAAAGCGCATAAACCAGATCATAAAGCGGTGGACGTTGAAAAAGGCCCATTTATCGTTTGTGTTGACGCGTCAGGCTCGATGAGTGGATTCCCGGAGCAATGTGCCAAAGCCATGGCTTACGCACTTATGCAAATCGCTCTGGCCGAACAACGAGATTGTTATGTGATCATCTTCTCCACTGAACACATTACTTACGAGCTAACGCGTCAGGATGGTTTACGTGAAGCCGCTGACTTTTTAACTTACAGCTTCCATGGTGGGACGGATTTGGAGCCAACGTTAATTAAATCTATTGATTTAATGAACAGCGACAAATACAAAAATGCCGACATGGTTGTTATCTCAGACTTCATTGCACCAAAACAGCAAGATGAGTTGCTTGCAAAAGTCGATGCGTTAAAAGCGAAAAAGAACCGCTTTCATGCCATTAGCTTATCGAAGTATGGCAACCCAGCGTTAATGTCGATGTTTGACCACACTTGGTCTTACCATCCAAATGTAGTGGGGCGCTTATTTAAACGCGTCGCAAACAGCTAACACCATCGAACAGTATAAAAGTGACAAGCAAAAGCGGCTTAAGCGGTCGCTTTTGTAGTTTTTTGTTCGGTGATATGCAATAAAGCCATTAGTAATAAGGCACCGATTAGATCGAATTATCGACTGTTTGGTTTAAAACAAAGCAAACGAAGCGGAAATAAAAGATTTTTGTTTGACTATATTTCCTGAATCCGTAAAGTAGCACACAACGCAACGGGGCAGAGCCTTTAAGCGTAAACAATTTGGCGCCTTGGCAGAGTGGCTATGCAGCGGATTGCAAATCCGTGGACCTCGGTTCGACTCCGGGAGGCGCCTCCAAATTCATAAAAAGAGACGTCCTAGGGCGTCTTTTTTTGTATCTAAAATTCCTGTTCCATCAATTCCTTTTGCCGCCGTCAATCACTACTTTGTTTTCTTCGTACTGTTTCACATGTGTCGTGCTTTGCGACTTAGTAGAGCTTCACTTCTGAGTTCTCTCGGTTTCGTGGTAGCGCTATTACTTTGCTACTTCGTGAACTTAAGATGCGAGGAGAATTAATAACGCCACATAGTGTGAATATGCTTCAAACTTATGCAATTTGGCACTAATTTAAATTGTTGAATATGGAACATCTATCACTAATACGTTTTTTCAAGATTTGAAATCAAATCACATTTCTATGAATCTGCGAAATATCATGCATATCATACAAAAGTGCAACAAGCCTTACTCCTTCTCGTTTAACGAACAATCAAACTGTTAACGATATCTTTATTTGTTTCATGAACTAATGCGTGTATCCAATCAGCATATTTCTGTGACTAACACAGAATTATTTATCATTTATTTCAGTAGTCTAAATAAAACCCCTGTAGTGAAAAATTAGTGGTGACTAGCACGTCTCTGGCGTGTGGTCCCGTTGGATAACAAAATATTTCAGGAGCAATAACGTGCTACGAACAAAGAAAACAATCGTCAGTATTCTCGTTTCAATGGCGATGATCTCAGGCTGCAATGATTCAGACAGTGACACCATTTCAACCAGTCCTATTCCTTACTTTGCGGAATGGAAGGATGTCGACAGTGCTATTAAAAAAGATGATGCGATGGAAGCAGAAATCCAACGTATCCTTGCATTAATGACGTTAGAAGAAAAAGTCGGTCAGATGGTACAACCGGACCTTCGTGAGGTCACTCCACAAGAGGCGAAAACCTATAAGCTTGGCTCAATACTAAACGGTGGTGGCGGTTTTCCAAACAATGATAAATACGCGACCGCACAAGATTGGGCGGACGAAGCTGACAAATACTGGTTAGCGTTGGAAGACGCTTATGCTGACCGAGGATTCCGAATTCCCTTTATGTGGGCGACAGATGCAGTACATGGCCACAACAACGTTTTCATGGCGACGGTATTTCCTCATAACATTGGCTTAGGTGCAGCTCGCAACCCTGATCTGATTGAAGAAATAGGAAAAGCGACCGCAAGAGAGGTTGTTGCGACAGGCCTTGATTGGACATTCGCACCGACCGTTGCGACACCACGCGATTATCGTTGGGGACGTGTATATGAAGGCTACTCGGAAGATCCAGAAATCGTGTATGAATACGCGAAGCGCATGGTGGAAGGCATTCAAGGTGGTGAAGAAGGCTTAAAAGGGGACACTAACGTAATCTCTAACGTGAAGCACTGGGTCGGTGACGGTGGTACGTTGGGTGGTGTTGACCATGGTGAGAACCGTTACACAGAAGAGTACCTACGCAATATTCATGCAATGGGGTATATCGGTGGCTTGAATGCAGGCGCACAAGTGGTGATGTCGTCGTTTAACTCATGGTGGAACGATGCGAACTACGATCCTATGGTCGGTATCGACGGTGCTGAGGATGGTGGCGATTACATGCAAAACCAGAAAATCCACGGCTCACAATACCTGATTACTGATGTCTTGAAGGGCAAATTAGGCTTTGACGGCTTAGTCGTTACCGATTGGAACGGACAAGGCGAGATCAACGGCTGTAGCGCAGCTGATTGTCCTCAAGCTGTAATCGCTGGTAATGATGTCTTTATGGTGACTTCACGCAACGATTGGCAAGCGTTCTATCAGAATGTGATTGACCAAGTAAACGAAGGCATTATTCCAATGTCGCGTATCGATGACGCCGTGACGCGTATTTTGCGTGTGAAAATGCGTGCAAACCTTTGGGAAAAACCACAGCCTTCAGAACGTTCATTGGCAGGCGAACAATCCGTATTGAGCGCGCCAGAACACGTTGCTATTGCACGCCAAGCGGTATCTGAATCCTTAGTATTGCTTAAAAACCAAGACCAAATCCTACCTTTGAAATCCGATTCGAAATTCTTGGTAACAGGTTCGGCTGCCAACGACATCACCAAACAAACAGGTGGTTGGTCGCTGACTTGGCAGGGTGATGGCAATACCATTGAGAAAGACTTCCCGAATGCACAAACGGTGCTTATGGCAATGCAGAAAGAAGTTGGTGAAGAAAACGTTTTTACCGATGCTTCAGCAACAACACCAGAAGAAGCTACTGCGCTTGTGGTTATCGGTGAAGATCCTTATGCAGAAATGTTCGGTGACATCAGCAAAGCACAAACGCTTGAATTTTCGAAGCTAAAAGCCTCTTATCAAGCGGATCTTGATACGATCAAATCGCTAAAAGAGCAGGGATACAAAGTGGTCACGGTATTCTTCTCTGGTCGTCCACTTTATGTCAATGAAGAGCTCAACAACTCAGATGCGTTCGTTGCAGCTTGGTTGCCGGGTACGGAAGGTCTAGGTATTACTGATGTGTTGTTCGCAAAAGATGGAGCGGATTTCAAAGGTAAGCTCTCTTATTCGTGGGGTGCTAAGAAGTGTTCGACCACAATCAACCGCAAGGCACTCAATATCCCTAACTACACGACACCAATTGATGGCATAAATGGTGAGTTGATTGAGCAAGATATCGAAGGCGAACATAAGCCTTTGTTCCCATATGGATATGGTTTGAACTACGCAAATCAGACCGAAGTTCCTGCTCTGTATGAAGACTTGAACGATATCCCGCTTGATCCTCGTGATTATGGCTGTGGTATGGACGAGCCAGATAATGGCATCGCTGAGTTCCCATTAGAGATCTTCGGTAAAGATGCAAAAGGAGAGTTTGTTGCACGTATGTCAGGCAGTGCGAATGGTTGGTCTGGACTGGAAATCAGCAAAGACACCACCACAATCGGCTCAGTAACAACGAAAGGCATCAACTACGATGGCATGCAGCAGTCAGCAATCAATGTGAAGTTCTCGGGAGAGACTGGTGATTTTGTTGGCAATTCAGCCGCTCAAATTTACATGCAAACCCCGGATGAAAAGGGTGTTGATTACAACAGCTACATGAATGCGGATTCGACTTTGGAGTTTGATATTCGCATGGTAACTGCAGCGCCAGAGAGCTTAGTGCTATCGACTCACTGTGAGTATCCTTGTCGCGGTGAGGTTAACATTAACAAAGTCTTACCAGAACCGTCAGAAAGCACTTGGACGACGATCAAAGTGCCGCTTCAATGCTTGAAAGATACTGGCATGAGTTTCCAAATGTTGAACACGTCTTTCTTGATGTACGCAACGGAGGCGGTGGAGTTTGATTTGGGTAAGATCCGTTACGTTCCAAACCCTGAAGGATTACCTTCTGATGCGGTAAGTTGTGAAGACATGCTAGAAGATGCGTTGCCACCACTAACGGGTGACAATTATAACCTATTCGCTGACTTCAATGCGCAGATAAATGCTTCAGACCAATATACCACTGAAGGTTGGGGGCCAATTCCTGATGGGGAAACACACATGACAGTAACCCCGGTAACAGATGGGGCAACAGTCACGTATAACAGTGCTAGTCCAGAGGCTTACAAAGGATTATTGCACTTCAACTTTGATGCACAAAACTTGGAAAACTTTGCGGAAGCGGGTTCACTAGTCTTCACAGTGAATGTCACTACCTTTGGCTCACAAAAGCCTGATAATGATCAAACTGGCTTAGTGCTGAAACTTGCTAATGCGGATGGCGATACGGGAGATGTTTTTGTACCGGAACTTTCTGCTGCGAATCTTGCACTAAACTCTGATGTTACCGTTACGGTTCCAATGTCCAAATTTGGAGATAAGTTCGATAACAAGTATTGGGCGCAAACTGTTAAGACGTTCACTATCTTCCCCGCATGGGCAAATACCCAAGCTAGTGTGGAATTTGAAATCAGTGATATTCACTTCACGAAATAAACAGATCATCTAGGAAAATTACTCAATTGAGTAGAAACAAGGCGAGCCTTATTAGCTCGCCTTTCTCGTTGGGGAAGCCTTTAAAAGCCAAGTGTGAACTTTCTTGCGGCAATCTGTGTGAAATCTCTTTAGAATGTCTTCCTCGACAAGGAAGCAGTGAAGACACATGAGAAATACCGACGACTACATTATTTTCTATCATTTGGTTGAGCAAGGTTCATTCAGCGCCGCTGCAAGACAAATGGAACTCACTAAGTCGGTTGTCAGTAAGCGCATTGCCAAATTAGAGCAGGAGATAGGTGTTCAACTGCTTTATCGAACCACACGTACGCTTAAACTGACAGAAGCAGGGCAATCCTTCTTCGAACATGCTCGTAGTGTTTATCAAGCCGTCGCAACCGCAGAAGAATCCATTGTTGGTTTAGGCAAGAGCCTATCCGGCAATATCAAGATTACCGTTCCGACCATCTCTGGTGAACTTATCCTTCCTACCGTTATTTCTGAATTCAACCAAGCTTATCCAGATATCAACATTGATATGGAACTGGACAATCGATTCGCCGACATCGTCAACGAAGGTTTTGACCTTGCCATTCGTACTGGGGTTTTACCAGACTCAAGCCTAATCGCACGTAAGCTTGTTGATGCAAACTGGATTGTGTGTGCATCGCCTAGGTACGTCGCCAAACATGGCAAACCAAAAACGCCGGACGATCTCACTAAGCACAACTGCTTGGTTTACGCCTATCAAGAGACAGGGGCTCGTGAGTGGGCTTTCAAGCGTGATGATGAGGTGTATCAGGTTAAGGTAGATGGGAATCTATGTACCAATAACTCATCTGCGTTACGTAACGTCGCTTTGCTGGGACAAGGTATCATTTATGTGCCTCGGGTGCTGGTTTATGAAGACTTACAACAAGGCAAACTGATTCAGTTGTTTAAAGACGAAACGGCTAAGTGCTTGGGTATTTATGCCGTGTACCCATACACTCGTCAGCAACCAGAAAAGATTAAGATCTTTATCGAGCATCTGTATCAATGCTTTCAACGTCGTAGCCATCAATTCTAGTGGCTCAACTTTTCTCAAAGGAATGATTCTTCTTTGTTCGAAGGGATTCGCTCTAAATTTAAAACTCCACAATCTATCTATTTTCTTTGTCGATCGACAATGTCACAGTGATATAACGCTGCGATAACGTCATGGTGCTCACATGTTGTGGTTTTGTTTTGACTCAATATTCTGTCAAGGTTAGGTATATAAAGCCTTGTGATTCTTTTGACTTTGCTTTTCTTGGATGTTGTGCACATTTGTTAACAATACACTTTGCTATTGTTTCTTTTTGGAAACGATAAGTTTCTTTGTTGATTTTACAGTTCTTCGAAACTTAAGTGATTGAATCTATGGGTAATTAAAGTGGTTAATTTTGTCTGGGCGTCGTTATCGGACTTTGGTGGCATGGACGTTCAGATTCGGACTACTTATATTGGCTGGGCATAATAACTAGAGATACGGATATGAAACAGAAGCAGCTCATCGACGCGTTTGTCACCATTGTCGGGGAAGAAAATGTCCTTACCGATCAAATCAAAACCAAGTATTACCGCAGCGGTTTTCGTTCAGGAAGCGGCACGGCGTTGGCGGTGGTTTTTCCTAAGACTCTGTTAGAACAATGGAAGGTCATCCAACAATGTGTGGACAATAATTGCATCATCATCATGCAAGCAGCCAAGACGGGTCTGACCGAAGGCTCTGCGCCAAGTGGTAGTGATTACGACCGCGATGTGGTGGTGATCAATATTACCAAGATGAAGCAAATCTATCTGTTAGACGGCGGTAAGCAAGCGGTTTGCCTTCCGGGGGCAAGTTTACATTCACTAGAAAAAGAGTTGCGAGCAGTTAATCGCGCGCCGCATTCGGTGATTGGTTCTTCTTCTCTGGGCGCAACCGTTGTGGGCGGTATTGCAAACAACTCTGGTGGCGCTTTGGTTAAACGTGGTCCTGCTTATACAGAGCTTGCCATATTCGCTCAGGTCGACAAGGACGGTAAGCTCAATCTTGTAAACCACCTTGGTATTGAAGGATTAGGCTCGACGCCTGAAGAGATCTTACAGAACATCCAGGATGGTAACTTCGACCCAGATAAAGTGATTCATGATGAACGCATGGCGTCGGACAAAGAATACGACGAACGTGTTCGTGATGTGGCTTCTGATATCCCATCGCGCTTTAATGCGGATGAGCGTCGTCTGTACGAGGCGAGTGGTTGTGCAGGTAAACTGGGCGTGTTCGCTGTTCGAGTCGATAGCTATCCTATTCCTGAGAAAGAGCAGGTGTTCTATTTAGGTACTAACGATCCAGATAAACTGACCAAGCTGAGAAAAGACTTCCTTACTCAGTTTGAAAACTTACCAGAAATGGGTGAGTACCTTCACCGTGACATCTTCAATATGGCGGAGAAATACGGTAAAGACGTCTTCCTTTCTATCGATTTATTAGGCACAGACAATCTGCCTAAGATGTTCTCGCTTAAAGCTAAGGTTGAAAACTTCTTAGAGCGTGTTCCGTTGGTCAGCAAATACCTGCCAGATACTATTCTCTACTACGTCAGCAAGTTATTCCCGCAGCATCTTCCTAAGCGCATGTTGGAATACCGTGATAAGTACGAGCACCATCTTGTACTTAAAATGAGTGACGGCGGCATTGCCGAAGCGCAGAAATACCTAAAAGAGGTGTGGGCGGCTGAGCACGATAGTGACTTCTTCGAATGTACACCAGAAGAGGGCAAGAAAGCGTATCTACACCGTTTTGCAGCAGCAGGTGCAGCAATTCGTTACGAAACCATTCACCGCAAGGAAGTGGAAGACATCGTTGCTCTTGATATTGCGTTACGACGTAACGATGAGGAGTGGTTAGAAACATTACCTGAGGAAGTGAGTAAGAACCTCGTTAAGTCTCTCTATTATGGGCACTTTATGTGTTATGTTTTCCACCAAGACTATGTATTCAAAAAGGGCACCGACACCAAGCTGATGAAGAAGCTAATGTTGGAACACCTGAACAGTCGCGGCGCTAAATACCCAGCGGAACACAACGTAGGGCATCTGTACGAAGCGGAAAACTCGCTGCAAACGTTCTACCATCAACTTGATCCGACCAACACCTTTAACCCAGGCATAGGTAAAATGGACCGCTACAAGCGCAACTGTAACTGTTGTGCATAACGTTTTCATTGAGAGAGTAGATAGGGAGTCGCTAATATAGCGGCTCTATTTTATGGGCGAGGTCGTTAAGATTGCGTGTGAGTTTTAATCGAATCGCTCAACTCCCATACATTCAGTAGTGTTTTTAACCATCTGAATCAAAAAGAATAAATTTATTGTTGACCTAGAAATATAATCCGTTAAAGTACAACTCGTTCTCACGGCTAAGGTCGTTAGAGCAGGTGGTGTTGCCATCGCATTGATTGCGTTGCCCTGGTGGTGGAATTGGTAGACACAAGGGATTTAAAATCCCTCGACGTTCGCGTTGTGCCGGTTCAAGTCCGGCCCGGGGCACCATCCGCAAATTGAGTGTGTGGATTTTATATCCCACCGTCGAGTTGACCGACCGAGTGTCGGACCATCAATTCCGGTCGGAGAACCATCTCTCATAAAGTGAGATTAAATAATCTCAGAGAACAACAATTCGGTAAGGCGCCTTGGCAGAGTGGCTATGCAGCGGATTGCAAATCCGTGGACCTCGGTTCGACTCCGGGAGGCGCCTCCATTCTTTTCGAAAGCTCGTCATTATGACGGGCTTTCTTCGTTTTAGCGCAATGGAATTGACGTGCTTTAATACCTCTTTCTCCTGTTTATTAATTATCTCCTCCCTCGTTATTTGATCGGGATTCAATAATTGTGTTCAATCAGTCATTGATTTTATAAATGTTACGCAACTCAATAATTGTAGAGGGTGATTGGTGATAATTTCTCCATGATTGTAGTCCGAACTTTTTGTTGTACAACAGACGGTTAGTTGGATCTCTTCTACCTGTCATGTTAGCTCTCTAAGTTCGAACTTCGTTCTAAAACGTGAGAGAAAAATAATGAAAACATTCAACCTTAAACCCACACTTTTACCTTTAACTTTGCTGCTCAGTTCGCCGGTTATGGCGGCACAAAATGGAACCATGATGCAGTATTTCCATTGGTATGTGCCAAATGACGGCACACTCTGGACACAAGTTGAAAACAACGCACCAGCGTTATCTGACAACGGCTTTACCGCGTTATGGCTGCCGCCTGCCTACAAAGGTGCCGGTGGTAGCAATGACGTAGGTTATGGTGTTTACGACATGTATGACTTAGGCGAGTTTGATCAAAAAGGATCGGTACGAACCAAGTACGGCACCAAAGACCAATACCTCGATGCTATTAATGCGGCACACGCAAACAACATTCAAATTTATGGTGATGTGGTGTTTAACCACCGTGGCGGTGCGGATGGTAAATCGTGGGTCGACACCAAGCGAGTCGATTGGAACAACCGAAACATTGAACTCGGCGACAAATGGATTGAAGCTTGGGTCGAATTTAGCTTCCCAGGACGTAACGATAAATACTCAGACTTTCATTGGACGTGGTATCACTTTGATGGTGTTGACTGGGACGACGCAGGTAAAGAAAAAGCGATCTTCAAATTCAAAGGCGATGGTAAAGCGTGGGATTGGGAAGTCAGTTCTGAAAAAGGCAACTACGACTACCTCATGTACGCAGACCTAGACATGGATCACCCAGAAGTCAAACAAGAGTTGAAAGACTGGGGCGAGTGGTACTTAAACATGACGGGTGTAGATGGCTTCCGAATGGACGCGGTTAAACACATCAAATATCAGTACCTACAAGAGTGGATCGATTACTTACGTTGGAAGACAGGCAAAGAGCTGTTTACTGTGGGTGAGTACTGGAACTACGACGTGAACAACCTGCATAACTTTATCACTAAGACTTCTGGCAGCATGTCATTGTTTGATGCACCGCTACACATGAACTTCTATAACGCTTCACGCTCGGGCGGCAACTTCGATATGCGCCAAATCATGGATGGCACCTTGATGAAGGACAACCCAGTGAAAGCGGTAACATTGGTCGAGAACCATGATACGCAACCACTGCAAGCGCTGGAGTCTCCGGTGGATTGGTGGTTCAAGCCTCTTGCGTACGCGTTCATTTTGCTTCGTGAAGAAGGTTATCCGTCAGTGTTCTACGCGGATTACTACGGCGCACAATACAGTGATAAAGGACACGACATCAACATGGTGAAAGTGCCGTATATTGAGCAGTTGGTGAAAGCCCGTAAAGATTATGCTTATGGCAAGCAGCACTCTTACCTTGATCATTGGGATGTGATTGGTTGGACACGAGAAGGGGATGCGGAACACCCGAACTCAATGGCGGTTATCATGAGTGATGGACCTGGCGGAACAAAATGGATGTACACAGGTTCGCCGAGTACGCGTTACGTCGATAAGTTAGGTATTCGCACCGAAGAAGTCTGGACTGACGCCAACGGCTGGGCAGAGTTCCCAGTAAACGGAGGTTCGGTATCTGTTTGGGTCGGCGTTAAATAATCAGGCTCGCAGAATTGCAGGTGTGACCGATTTCGAAAATAGTGCGCATTTAATTAATGTCTTGTTTGATATTCATGAAACATATGCGTAACTTTATACCTGAGCATTATCAGTAGGCAGATTAAGGAAAGGAATCTATGGCTGACGTTTTGATTGTTGCGATTGTATTCAGTGCAATATTTGGTGGTGGTATCGTTAAGCTGGTACTTAACCATCGTAAGGAAGTAAAAGCGTTAGAGATCTCTGAACGCAATCAGATGAGTGAAGAAGAGCGAAATGGTTTGAACAAGCAAGTCGCAGAGCTCAAACAGCGCGTTGAAGTATTGGAGCGCATCGTTACCGACAACAGATACCAACTTGATAAAGAAATTGCGTCATTGTAATTCTGAACCAAGACGAAAGAGCCATTTTAATACTGGCTCTTTTTGTATCCGTCCTTTAATCCCTAGAAAGCGAAGCAATGGATTACCGTTCATCAAAGAAGTCTTTATTTCGAATGTACTTACTCATCAAGTGATAAGAAAAAGGGCGTATCAACCAACTCACCAAAGAGCGTCCAAGCCGCATCAACGTTGGTGTGTTCTCGTAAATCCTACCGTTATAAAGCCAAAGCATTTTGCCCACATGCCAGTAGAGAAAAGGCACCGGAGGCATAAAGGTAACAATATCGATGTCGCAACAGATTCGATAGGTTTTGTGGCTTAAACGATAGCGTTTCTTGAATGTCCAATCACCAATCGCTGGTTGACCAAATGTCACCACACGTTTGATGCTTTTCGGGTACTTTCTTTCGATATAATCGGCAAACACGCTACCAATTGCGCCGCCCGATGAATGCCCAGTAATGGTGATGCGCTTGCCTTGTAGAATTAGAGGTACAATAGTGGCTTCTAATCGTTCAATTACACTCAAACCAAGACGATCTTCATTTCGAGAAGGTTGACTTTCTTGAAATAACAAATGGTAGAAGCCTGCATGGATTCGATAGTTTAGCCCCAAGCGCTTGCAGCTGCGTGTCCACATCGCGAAGTTCAACATCCAATCGGTCATGCTATGCGAACCTTTAATTACCACGACGACTTCCGTACGCTTCTTGCTCCATAAAACACGGATCATGGTTTTGCCAAACTCGTTTTTAATGATGCGCTGCCCATTAGGATCAAACCCATAGCGGGTCTGTTTAAAGACTCTGGGGTAGGCGAGATTACAAAGGACGGCGTAGCGTTCGTACTGATATCGTTTTAAAGGCTTCACATTATTTTTCTGTCTCTTGGTCAACGTAAACTCTAGACGTGAAATATGAAAAATAGATGAAGATGAGAAATGAACAGAGGTTGGCGAAGCGTTTTTACTCAAGGGCCAGTGAAAGTAGAGTACTGCGTCAGTATTCATTCAATGTAGGAGGGTTTTGAAGTTTTTTTGTTTGTACAAGCAAGACCGGGATTAGGGAAGATGCCATTCGCTGTGTATATGAATTGCGCAAAATGATCGTAGATTGTGCATGTGAGTCGCCTTTTTAACCATATGAATGAAAAAGACAAAATATCTGTTGATCTAAAATCTGAATCCGTTAAAGTACGCCTCGTTCTCGCGGCACAGGTCGCTAGAGCAGGTGGTGTTGCCATCGCATGATTGCGTTGCCCTGGTGGTGGAATTGGTAGACACAAGGGATTTAAAATCCCTCGACGTTCGCGTTGTGCCGGTTCAAGTCCGGCCCGGGGCACCATCCGCAAATTGAGTGCGTGGATTTAACATCCCGCCGTCGAGTTGACCGGCCGAGTGTTGGACCATCAATTCCGGCCCGGGGCTCCATCTCTCGTAGATTGAGATTTTTAAAGTCTCAGAGAACAAAAATCGGTAAGGCGCCTTGGCAGAGTGGCTATGCAGCGGATTGCAAATCCGTGGACCTCGGTTCGACTCCGGGAGGCGCCTCCATTCGATTGAGTACCATCGCATCTCATTATCGAACGTACGATTAGGTTAGTGTGTTTATTTAAATTATTTGAGGCTGATTTAGCTTGTAGAAAATTTGAATAAAATCTGTCGCATTGACCATCGAAAGGGTTAACCCTAACGAAAACTTCAATGTTTCTTCTTAGAAACGACAAAATGGCGCCTTGGCAGAGTGGCTATGCAGCGGATTGCAAATCCGTGGACCTCGGTTCGACTCCGGGAGGCGCCTCCATCTTCTCTTTAATACATAATCACTTCACTTAAGATCTCTGACCATTCACTCAATAAGTCAAAATTTAAGACGTTTGTTCATAAATTTACTCATCAGTAACCGATATTTATTGCGTCAAATTCGACGTAATCCTCATTTTCGACTTAACACCACAATTTTATGTTCCAGTTTTGCACATTCAACTCTATTAACAGAACGTTGTTAATTATAAACTTGGTGCATTACTAAAGGCTAATTGATAACATCATATATAACGTATTGTTAATATATGGCATTGTTTGATTTTGGCTCAGGACGAGCCCATTGTTGTTTTAGGGAGAAAAACACGTGTTTAGTCGTAAAAGCAGGCGAATGCTAGCCTTGGTGTTAAGTGCTGCGTCTTGTTCAACTTTCGCTGCTTCAATGGCCAGTTACCCAGACGGGTGGCTCGATTGGCCTGTTGTAAAAGAGTCACAAAACCTACCAGCAGACACGGTTCTACCTCCAGATACTTCTCTTTTTATACAAGAATCTGTTCGAGCTTATAGCTGGATCAATAATGGTCAGGGTTCGCCACTGACGATCCGAGTTAATCCAGCAAAACTAGAACAATATAAAACCCACGGACCATATACCGATGGTCCAACAGCCGTTGCCATTTCTGAAGTCGATGGCATCGTTTGGGTCACAGAGCACATTGGCGGTATGGCGATATACGGAAGTTATGATCGTCAAGGAAAAGACATCAGTCATACTCATCCATCTCTCGAACCTTCTTTTTGTCAAAGCTGTCACACGACCTATCAAGATATCTGTATCAACGGAACGTGTGCAGAGCCTGTCTTAGGTGTGTACAAGGACAAGTAGTAGCAAAAATGAGCACGCGAGTTTTTGGTTGGCTTACGATTAACCAGATGTTGTTTGTTTCGCATCTGGTGTTAGTGATGTCGATTATCTTTGGTTTGTCATTGACTCGGTTCCAGAGCGAATGGGATATGCGCATTGAACATGCTGCGACCATGGCAAAAACTCACCTTTCTTCTCAAATGACCTTCTTGTCTGGATCGATTGCAGGGCGGAATTACGCAAACTTAATGATGCCATCTACTAAGGCAAATTTGAGTGCTATCGATGATTTGCTTTTTGTCGAAGTGTCTGGCGTATCGGATTACAAAACTCAAGAGGTAGCTGTGCGTTACCTCGCTCAAACCAACCAAGTATGGCGGATTGATGTCAGTGATTACGAAGTAGGCAGCTTAAAGGGACAAAAAGATAATCTACTTCGTATGCTTTCAATGACGCCTGATGAAGATGAGATAAAACGGAATAAGCTCCAATATCTGGTAAACAAAACGAGCATCGACCTCGATGCGTTGCAAGATAGCCAGCGTTTAAACAGGGAGACAGAATTACCTTGGAATAAGGATGTGCTACGTCAAACTGACTTCTATTACGATTCTACCTTGTCAGTGCTGCATGTTTGCCTACCACTTCGTAACAATAACGGTGGCTACATCTGGGCAGTGTTGGATGCAAGCCAGCTCGACCACATCAAGTTAAACCTCATCAAAGAGCTAAGTCGTGAAGCGCTCATTGCCATCTTGATTTCAATGATACTTATCTATGTCGTTACGATGTGGATCGTTAGCCCATTAAAGCGTTTGTCTACTTCGATGAAGAAAGACATTGAGAAAATAGATCAATCCCATATTCCGGAAATCCGACGTTCTGATGAAATTGGCGAGTTGGCACGCTCATATTCTAGCTTGATCACCAAGATCAAAAATCAACTTCGTGTGCTTCGTCAACAAACAGATACTGATACGCTGACAGGGGTTGGTTCTCGGTTTTTGTATAAACGTAGCGCGCCGTTCTTTGTTCGAGATTCACTCAAGACTATGGAGTACGTCTGCTTTGTTCTGTGTGATATCGATAACTTTAAAAAGTTTAACGACACCTATGGCCATACCGAAGGGGATAACGCACTTTGTGACGTGGCGGAAGTATTCCGTTCACAGCTTGGGGCAGACCAGCCGTCTTATCGTTTGGGTGGGGAGGAGTTTGCTCTGCTCGTTTATGGTAACAATCCTGACGTCCTTAATTCTAAAGTCGAACGTTTAAGGCAGGCCGTAGAAACACTCTCTATACCACATATGAAGAATCAACCATCTGGTGTAGTTACTATCTCTGTTGGCGCTGTTCCAATAACACTCTCAGCACAAGAACCAACCTTTGAATCCTGTCAGGCAGCACTAGAGCGTGCTTTTGAAATTGCAGATAAAAACCTATACACCGCCAAAGACACTGGCCGAAATACGGTGATCATGGCGAAGCCTATCCAAATTTAACTGGTATTTGTCCAGTTTTTCACCTGCCCACGCTGGCCAAACTAAATTCAAAAAATAGCAAAGAGAAAGGAGTCTCCATGCATCATATTGGGGAAGATAAACAGTTTTGCGGCTCACAAACACGTTTATGGGTGGATACTGATATCACCATTGGTCACAAGAGTGGTTTAAAGCCATGTGATGTCGATGACGGGTATGCACTGGGCTTGTTACTTCGAAGCCAAGAAGTGGATATTGTTGGAGTAAGCTCTACATTGGGTAACTGCGACGATATTGAAGTTACGACTGAAATCGCACAGTCTTTTATCCAAAAGTTTGGTCCGACATATCTGAGTGTTTCGAAGGGAAGTGCAAGCTTCTTTGACTCTGCTGTGGTGGTTCCAAAAGCCGTTACCGATCTTGCTTATCAACTAAAACAAGAGCCTCTGACTATTTTGGCAATTGGTGCGTTAACCAATATTGCACTGCTGATTAAACATTACCCTGATGTGCTTCACAACATCGAAAAGATCGTTTGTGTTGCAGGCCGCCGCAGTACCGACCAGCATTTTGTCGCGAGCAAACATCAAACGCGTCCATTTCGCGATCTCAACTTTGAGGTCGACGAAGCGGCTTTCGAAGTACTTTTAAGTAGCGATGTACCTTTAACATTGGTTCCTTTTGAGGTATGTGCGGATGTCTGGGTGAACTTTTCTGAACTAAGAGCCATGAGCCACTCCAGCAGTTTAAGCCAATTTCTGGAACAACACTCAATGATTTGGTGGACAGAGTGGAAGCTGATCTTTGGTGCAAAAGAAGGGTTCATTCCTTTCGACATGATTGCTGCAGCTTATGTGGTGAATCCAGAATGGTTTGTATCTCATTCTTGGGAGGCCAAGCTGGAGATCGCGGCAAGTGATACGGACAAACACAAAGAGAAAGCCTATCTGGTTTGCAATGAATCGATAGAGCAGGGACGAGAGGTCGACTATGTGGTTGAAGTATCACCGGATGCCGAACCAGAAATGCTTAAGCGTTTAGCGGAGCGTGATATTGGCGCATTTGTACTTAGTTTATCTCATATCAATGTCATTGTCGACGATGTTGATACGGCGGCTGATTACTATCAGCGAGTACTTGGTTTTGAACGCGCACTTGATGCTCAGCGGAAAAAAATGGATTACCGCGGTGTGAGTATGGCCGAGTTTAACCAAGATGCAGGTTTAGCTGGACAAGATGTTGTCGTTGACGTGCTGTTTGTGAAGCATCCTTATGCGTCGGTCTATCTTGAATTGATGAAATATCACACACCAATCGGGACAAAAGACATACCCCCTCAACCAAAAACTTATGACTTGGGCGGCCCTCGTCATGTCGCGCTAGAAGTTTCAAACTGTGGTGAAGTCTTCCGTTACTTAAAACAACAAGAAGGGGTAACCATGATCAATACGTCGGATGAATATCATCCTGAAAAGCTCGACGGATTCCCGATTTCCTTCTTCTACTGGATAGACAAATACGGCATTCAATGGGAAATGGAAGAAGGACGGAGGGTAGGTACGTCTCGAGGCATTGTCTAATTGACTGAATTTAAATAATTTTTTGAACAGAAAAGGCAAGCATTTTGGTGCTTGCTTTTTGTTTGTTATTAAGAAATATGACAAAAAGGGTGATCTTATTTTATTCGGGTTACATTAATTTTGTTTAAGTTACGAAAGCAAAGGTTTAAATACGGGTTAAAAAGTGCTCCTACCCCTTTAGGGTAGTTTAATTCCGTAATTGATTTACATCATGTATTAATTTTCTTTCACAATTAACAATGCAGACAGTTAAGAACCTAACCCTTAGGAAGTACAATGAGCAAGTTGAAGCTAGTAGTCGTCGGTAACGGTATGGTAGGCCACCGTTACATCGAAGACTTAGTCGAGAAAACCGATGTCTCTAATATGGATATCACGGTTTTTTGTGAAGAACCTCGTGTCGCATACGACCGTGTGCACCTTTCTTCTTACTTTTCTCACCATACTGCAGATGAACTTTCTTTAGTAAAAGAAGGCTTCTACGAGAAACACGGCATCAATATGTTGATCGGCGAGCGTGCGATTAACATCAACCGTGAAAACCGTATTGTTTATTCAAGCACGGGTCGTGAAATCAAATACGACAAGCTGATTCTTGCTACTGGCTCATTCCCATTTGTACCGCCTATCAAAGGTCATGAAAGCAAAGACTGTTTTGTTTACCGCACTATCGAAGATCTAAAAGCGATCGAAGCGTGTGCGAAGAAAAGCAAATCTGGTGTGGTTATCGGTGGTGGTCTTCTAGGCCTTGAAGCTGCAGGCGCGTTAAAAGCTCTGGGTGTGGAAACTCACGTGGTTGAGTTCGCACCAAAACTGATGGCTGAGCAGCTTGACCTTGCTGGTGGTAATCAGCTTCGTCAAAAAATCGAGCGTATGGGCGTGAACGTTCACACCAGCAAAAACACGCTTGAGATTGCAGCAGAAGGGGAAAGCGCACGCAACGTTATGCGTTTCGCTGACGGCACTGAACTAGAAACAGACTTCATTGTATTTTCGGCAGGTATCCGACCTCAAGACAAACTGGCTCGTCAGATGGACCTAGACGTTGCGCCACGTGGTGGTATTGCCATTAACGACTACTGCCAAACGTCTGATGAAAACATCTATGCTATCGGTGAGTGCGCATCTTGGAACGAAATGTTCTACGGTCTTGTGGCTCCTGGCTACAAGATGGCGACGGTTGCAGTGGATCACCTACTTGGAAACACGGAAAGCAAGTTCGAAGGCGCTGACATGTCTGCGAAGCTAAAACTGCTTGGTGTGAAAGTTGGTTCTATCGGTGATGCGAACGGTCGCACTGAAGGCTGTAAGAGTTACGTTTACCAAAACGAAGAACAAGAAGTTTACAAACGTCTTATCGTATCGGAAGACAACAAGAAACTGCTAGGTGCAGTAATGGTTGGCGATACGTCTGACTATGGTGATCTTCTACAGCTTATGCTGAACGAAATCGACCTACCAGAACACCCAGATGCGTTGATCCTACCAGCACACGCTGGGGCTGAAAAACCTTCTTTGGGTGCAGACGCATTGCCAGAGAGCGCGGTTATTTGTTCATGTTTCGACGTGACAAAAGGCAAGATCGCACAAGCAGTTGCTGATGGTCACCACACATTGGGCGACATCAAAGCCGTGACTGGCGCAGGTACGGGCTGTGGCGGCTGTATCCCTCTAGTAACGTCTGTTCTCAATGCTGAGCTTGCTAAATCTGGTATCGAAGTGAAGAACGACGTGTGTGAGCACTTTGCATACTCGCGCCAAGAGTTGTTCCACCTAATCCGTATCGAAGAGATCAAAACGTTTGATGAGCTTCTAGAGAAATACGGTAAAGGTTATGGCTGTGAAGTTTGTAAACCACTGGCTGGTTCAATCTTGGCTTCTTGTTGGGGTGAGCACATTCTTAAGCCACAACTGGTTAAGCTGCACGACACGAACGATAACTTCCTAGGTAACATCCAAAAAGACGGTACTTATTCAGTAATCCCACGTATGGCGGGTGGTGAAGTAACGCCTCAAGCTTTGGGCGTGCTTGCCGCTGTTGCAGAAGAATACAGCTTATACACCAAAGTCACTGGTGCACAGCGTATTGGTCTGTTTGGTGCGCAAAAAGATGATCTTCCAGAAATCTGGCGCAAGCTTATCGATGCTGGTTTTGAAACGGGTCAAGCGTACGCTAAAGCACTTCGTATGGCGAAGACATGTGTTGGTTCTACTTGGTGTCGTTACGGTGTTCAAGATTCTGTTGGTCTAGGTTCTTACATCGAGAACCGTTACAAAGGCATTCGTACCCCTCATAAGATGAAGTTCGGTGTTTCTGGCTGTACTCGTGAGTGTGCGGAAGCACAAGGTAAAGACCTTGGAATCATCGCGACTGACGCCGGCTGGAACATGTACGTATGTGGTAACGGCGGTATGAAACCTCGTCATGCAGACCTACTAGCGAGCGACTTAGACAAAGAGACTCTGATCAAGTACATCGACCGCTTCATGATGTTCTACATCCGTACTGCTGCGCCACTACAACGTACATCAGTTTGGATGGAAAACATGGAAGGTGGCGTTGACTACCTACGCGAAGTGATTGTTAACGACAAACTTGGCATCAACGCTCAACTAGAAGCTGACGTAGCGAAGCTTGTAGACGAGTACGAATGTGAGTGGACTGCGACCATCAACGACGAATCACAACTGACTCGTTTCGCGCACTTCATCAACTCTGACAAGCGCGATGACAACGTTGTGTTTGTACAAGAGCGCGAACAGCACCGCCCAGCAACCTTCACGGAGAAGCACCCTGAAGCGAAAGGCGACATCCTACACGTAGCGATTACAGAAGCATAAGGGAAGGTTGATTATGTCATTTGAAAAGATTTGCCAAATCAGCGACATCGTACCGGGCACAGGTGTTTGTGCACTGGTTGATGGTCAACAAGTAGCGGTATTCCGTCCAACTGAAGCGGAAGAAGTGCTAGCGATTAGCAACACAGACCCTTTTTTCCAATCAAACGTGCTCTCTCGCGGTTTGATCTGTGAGCACCAAGGCGAGCTTTGGGTGGCAAGCCCACTTAAGAAACAACGCTTTAACCTGAAAACAGGTGCGTGCATGGAAGACGAACACTTTAACGTGAAAGCGTACAAAACGCGTGTAACAAAAGGCAAAGTCGAAATCTCAGCATAAGAGCTTGGTTAAATTCCCTTCTCTTCGGGGGAGGGAATGAACCGAAATCTAGATTTAATAGGTAAAGGCTTTTCGATGTTCACCTGCGGGGGACAAGGAAGCAAGGTGTTACTGAGTTAACGGGAAGCCTTTCTCTATTCAATCTTTAATTTTTAACTTTCAACTTTTGAATAAGGACACATTCATGTCTACAGACTTTAAACCTGCTGAATTCGTACAAACCATGATTAACGTGGGTGAAGCGAAAACAAACACCAGCACTCGCGATTTGCTACTTCGCGGCACAATGGCAGGTATTATCCTGTCACTTGCGGTCGTTGTTGCGATTACGACTATCGTTCAAACTGGCGTTGGTATTGTAGGTGCACTTGTCTTCCCTGTTGGTTTCGTGATTCTAAGTGTGATGGGTTACGACCTCGTTACTGGCGTATTCGGTCTTGCTCCTTTAGCTAAGTTTGCAAACCGTCCAGGCATCACTTGGGGCCGCATCTTCCGTTGTTGGGGTCTTGTCGGTTTGGGTAACCTTATCGGTTCTCTAATTGTTGCTTACCTAGTTGCTATCTCTCTAACAGGTAACTTCTCTCTAGAACTGAACGCAGTAGCGAAGAAATTTGTCGCTGTTTCTACCGCGCGTAGCCTTGGTTTTGAAAACATGGGTATGGACGGATGGATCACGTGTTTTGTACGCGGCATCTTCTGTAACCTAATGGTGTGTCTAGGCGTTATCGGCAACATGACAGCACGTTCAGTGTCTGGTCGCGTAGCAATGATGTGGTTCCCAATCTTCATCTTCTTCGCACTAGTATTTGAGCACACAGTAGTAAACATGTTCCTATTCCCACTAGGTATGATTCTAGGTGCGGATTTTGGTATCGCGACTTGGTTGAACTTCAACCTTATCCCAACCATCCTAGGTAACATTGTTGGTGGTCTAGTAATGACTTGTATTCCACTGTACCTAACTCACGCTAAAACTGCGCCTTCTATCAATGCTGAAGAAGAAGTAAAAGCACAACCTGCAATGGCTAAATAACCATTAACGGGTAACTCGCTTAATATGATCCCGCTTCTGGATGGGCGGGACTATTCTTTAACTTGGATTTCAATTTTTAACTTTCACTTTCGCGACATATTTTATTGGTTTAGCTATAAAAAGTAATAACTCCTTAGAGTGGTTTTAGCCCTAAGTGCATAACGCGAGTGTTACTCTTTATATCTAAATTTTTCGATAGGCGTTGATATGACTACTGCTCACTCATCTTTAAACAGCGGCTTTGTTTCTCTTGTTGGTGCAGGTCCAGGTGATCCTGATTTGCTCACCGTAAAAGGCTTAAAAGCCATTCAAGCAGCTGAAGTTGTGGTGTACGACCGATTGGTGTCGAAAGACATTCTTGAATTGGCTCACGCATCAGCAGAGATGATCTACGTAGGCAAAAAATTGGACTTTCACTGCGTACCTCAAGATCAAATCAACCAAATCTTGGTGCAGAAAGCGCAAGAAGGTAAACGCGTTGTGCGTCTAAAGGGCGGTGATTCATTTATCTTTGGCCGTGGTGGTGAAGAGCTAGAAGAACTAGCGGAATTTGGTATCAAATACGAAGTGGTTCCGGGTATCACAGCAGCAGCGGGTGCAACGGCATACGCTGGTATTCCATTAACACACCGCGACCATGCACAAAGTGTTCAATTCATTACTGGTCACGTACAAAAAGATGGTCGTGAGATTGAATGGCGTTCGCTAGCACAATCCAACAACACGCTTGTGTTCTACATGGGTTTGAAGCAAAGCAGCCACATTATGGATAAGCTGATCACTCACGAGTTAGATCCTGAGATGTCATGCGCCATTATTGAAAACGGTACGCGCCCAGAGCAGCGCGTGTTCCAAGGAAAGTTGAATGAGCTATCGAGCATGGCAGAGAAAGCCGTGAGTCCAGCATTGATTGTGGTGGGTAGCGTTACTCAGCTACACAACAAATTGGATTGGTTCGGCAAGTAATCAAAGACGTAATCTTAAGCATTAGATCGCGCAAGGACTGCGTTTCTGCTGCATCTCCCTTTTACGCATTGGCATTTCATCGATCAGATTGTTGATGAATTGCCAATCGGTTTTCGCTCCCCAGCGGTGTTTCTCTTCACCATCTTTACCTAATAGAATCGCCGTGTGTTGGCCTTGTTTCACTTCGTAAAGTTTGGCTAGCATCTTAAGGTCAAACTCTTCTTTCAACCAAGACGGCTCTGTATACCCATCTTCTGCAATGACGAGCGTTATCACGTCTCTGTCTTCAAGTTCACACTCATTCATTAAAGCCTCTAGCAAAAACTGTTTCACATGATTGTCGTTTTCTGGCGCAAAATATAAGACGCTGCGGTGTGGCCAATATTGAGAGTGGGCAGGGTAACCAAACGCGGCACTTGATATGAGGCATGAAAGCAACAGGGCTATAGTAGGCTTGTTCATGGTTTCCCTCCTTGAAACGCGAAACTCCGATTATCAGGTTATACGATAAGTTTAGTGGAATTAGTTCATTGTGCTTTGGCGCAAGTTCGCTTAGGGTATGGCACAAACAAATAAGGCATAGAACTTGATGAATTCGGAAAGCAAACAAAAGATCGCCATCTTGGTTGATGTGCAGAATGTGTATTACACCTGCCGCGAAGCGTACCGCAGCAATTTTGATTACAACCAGTTTTGGTATGTTGCGACACAAGGGAAAGAAGTGGCGAGTGCAAAAGCTTATGCGATTGCGAGTAATGACCCGAAGCAGCGTCAATTTCATCATATCCTGCGTGGTGTAGGCTTCGAAGTCATGCTTAAACCGTTTATTCAGCGACGTGACGGTAGTGCAAAAGGCGATTGGGATGTGGGTATTACACTTGATGCCATCGAAGTAGCACAAGACGTAGATGAAGTCGTATTGGTCTCTGGTGATGGTGACTTTTGCTTGCTGGTTGAGCGAATTCAGCAGCGCTTCAATAAGAGAGTCACAGTGTATGGCGTACCTAGGCTTACGTCTCAAACCTTGATCGATTGTGCCGATAACTTCGTCGCTATCGATGAAGACTTTCTTCTCTAATCTCGCCTAGCTGTATAGCTTCGAGAATCAAAGAAAGGGCGAGTCACTTCAGGCTGTACGTAAACGTACAATGACTCGCCCCAAAATATTAAACGTGATTTATGATGGGATGATCATTTGTCCCAATAAGTAACCCAAGCAGCACGCCCCAATCACACCGATTAAACCTACCGACATGAAAGAGTGGTTGAAGTACCATTTACCAATCTTCGTTGTACCTGAAGTATCAAAGTTCACAGTCGCGATATCTGAAGGGTAGTTGGGAATAAAGAAGTAACCGTAAACCGCTGGCATTAAACCGATAAGTAGTGCAGGTTCCAAACCAAGGCCCAAACCAACCGGTAGCATCATTCGTGCTGTTGCGGCTTGAGAGTTCACCACAACCGATACGATGAATAGTGCAAGCGCGAAGGTCCAAGGGTAGCTAGTTACCATTTCAACGATGCCAGATTTAAATTGAGGCATTGCGTATTGGAAGTAGGTGTCTGACATCCATGCGATACCGAAGATAGCAATCGCCGCCACCATACCAGATTTGAAGACCACGCCGTTTGGAACATCACGTGGATCGGTTTTTGTCGCAAGCAGAATGATACCGCCGAAGCAGAGCATCATCATTTGGATAACCACCGCCATACTGATTGGTTTGCCGCCGTCGACAATAGTTCGAACTTCCGGCCACATAGCAATCACTACAATCACGAGAATCGATAGAATGAATAGCAATACTGAATTACGTGCGCTTACGGGCAATATTTCATCGAGCGAAGTTGCGGTTGTATTCAGGATCTTGTCTCTCCAAACCGGATCTTTTAGACGTTCTTGGTATTCTTCATCGTCTTCAAGTTCTTTACCGCGTTTTAAGCTGTAAAGGGACATCAGCAAAGTACCGAACAATGTGGCAGGCACAGTAACGAGTAAAATAGAAAGTAGGGTGATCTCGTGTTGGATATCAGACAATTGTGCAAGGTAGTAAACCACTGCTGCTGAAATTGGTGATGCAGTAATGGCGATTTGAGAAGCAACCGATGCTGCTGCCATAGGACGCTCAGGACGAATGCCGTTTTTAAGCGCAACGTCGCCAATGATTGGCATGATAGAGTAAACCGCGTGACCAGTACCAAGTAGGAAAGTCATAAAGTAAGTCACGAACGGCGCAATAAGAGTGACGCGTTTAGGGTTCTTACGTAATACGCGCTCTGCCACCTGCAACATGTATTTTAAGCCACCTGCGGCTTCAAGAATGGAGGCACAAGTGACCACCGCGAGGATGATCAGCATTACGGTCACAGGCGGAGAGGTTGGAGGCATCTTGAAGATGAAAACCTCAATGACCAAACCAATACCAGAAACGACACCAAGACCAATGCCGCCATACCGTGAGCCGATATACAGCATCACGAGCAAAAATAGAAACTCAAGATACAACATGTTTAATTTCCTTATTAGAAACAGGGACTTCTATTGTTTCGGTATTCAAGGAAAAAATACTTAGCTTTGTTCACATTCTGTTTTATAGGAAACAGCAATGTCCAATAATTGGGAATAACTCACGCTGAGCCGTGTCAGTGTTAATGGTGCATTGAAAGGGTGTTGTTGGAATGTTTGAATCGTCCGTGTCTAAGGTTAAACCTGACCATTTTGGTGCACTGATTGGAGTTATTTCTGTTTGAATTTTGCTCTATATGTTTGTTGGCTTGAGTTTGGACTTAATAAAAGCAGCGAGTTTTTCCTGTTGATCGTTATTTGATGATTAGTGTAAAGGAATAAATCATACTGATAACCATTTGCATTCGCGTTGATGCTTGAGTATAACTGCTTGCAAATGATAGCGTCAGTAAGTACAGCCATGTCTGAGCAATTTTTCCAACAACTATTTCATTACTCTAAAGAGGTCACGCCTTATTTACATGGCAGTATTGGTGTAATTGAACCGGGTGCTATCCATCTCGATAATGACATCAATCCAATTGTTCAAGAACTCTATCAAACGCTCTCAAAGGTGCATCCAGAGGCCGGTAAAGCCTATTGGCTTACTCGAACATGGGACTTACTGTGTTGGCAACCGATGTTTGTGGCATTCATTTCTATTTATGGCTTTCACACGCTACCTAACCTAAGAGGCATGGGACAGTACGTTCACTCTGGTTTTGTCACGGGTTACCGTTTCCCTGATGAACAACATGTTCACGGGGAAATTGAGGACTTAATAAAAGAAGCGGGTGGGCAAATACGTGAGGTTTACGACTTTTACCAAATTCAAATGAGCGAATGGACAAGAATTCGCCCCGGATTTACTCAACAATTGATGTCTGATGGCGTTATGTCTTGCTTACTACGACTACAACAAAACTTTCCGCAATTTACTAATGAGATGATTCAAGCCCAAGCCAATTTGTGGTTAGAGGCGCTTGGATTGAATACGGCCAACGTCTCGTCTTTGTATAATGTAGGCGAAGAGCAGCCACTAAAATTAGTACGCAAGAGCTGTTGTCTGGTTTACAAATGTGAAGGAAGACAACTCTGCGAAGACTGCCCAAGAACGGATAAAAATAAACAGTTAATCAGATCGAGAAACATGCAGGGCTAACATGTTGATAACATATGTAACAATGCTCGATATGTGAGTGCGAATGAGTATTATTGTCATCTCTTTAAGTTTATAAAAAGATAAAGACAATGATAAAAAGGAAGTTCTCTCTTAATCTCATCGTGCTCGCGATGAGCAGTGGCTATGCAGCACAGGCCCTCGCTGACCAATCTATTCTTCAACAGAAAAATGCCGACGAGCAAATGGTGGTCGTAGGTAGCGTTGTTCCTAAATCCATTTCGGATATACCCGGCACCGTTTGGTTTGTCGATCAAGAACAAATTTCTCAACAATATCGAGCGGGTAAAACGCTGGGTGATATTCTCTCTGCGACAATTCCGTCATTGGACGTTGGTACCGGCGGAAGAACCAACTACGGTCAAAACTTACGCGGCCGAGCCATGCTTGTGATGATAGATGGGGTATCGCTGCAATCTTCTCGCCCCATCAGCCGTCAACTTGAAGCCATAGACCCATTTAATATTGAACGAATTGAAGTGCTTTCAGGAGCCACATCGATTTATGGTGCTGGCGCGACAGGTGGTGTGATTAATATCGTAACTAAGAAAACGGCTTCTGAAGATCTTGCATTTGAGTCTTTTGTTAGTGGTACATCGGGTTTTAACAGCAGTGAAGACTTCGATTACAAAGTCGCACAGTCAATTTCTGGTGGCACCGAAAAAGTCACAGCACGTGGCGCCGTCGTGTACAGTGAAACGCAAGGTTTTTACGATGGGAACGGTCACATTGTCACACCAGATATCTCTCAAGGATCACTTCAGTATAATTCGACGCTCGATGTTATGGGGTCAACAGAAATTCAAACGTCTGAAACTAGCCAACTGAACCTTGTTGCCCAGTATTACGATAGCCAGCAAGATTCGCCGTATGGTTTGTACATTGTCGGGCGCGACTTTGTGGATGTACGTAAAGGGTTTGATTCAGATCGTGAACACGGCACAGAGCGTTTGCTCTTAAGCGCCAGCTACAGCCATGACGCGGTATTTGGTCATCAATTAATTGGTGAGGTTTCTTACCGTAGTGAAGACCAGACGTTTACTCCCTATTTCCAAAGTGCATCTCAACAAGAAACCGAAGTCTTTTCTGGTCGCTTAGCGTTAGCGAAGGCTTGGCAGTCATTCAATTTAGTTTATGGGGTAGATGCCTACCTAGACCGATTTGACAGCAACCAAGCACTGTTTAATCCCACCATTGCAAATGACTCTGGCAACCTAGTAAATAAAACATACGCTCAAGTCGGTCGTTACCCTGGTGTCGATGTGTCTTCTTATGCGTTGTTTGTTCAAGGTGATTACCAAATTAACCAGGGTTGGTCTGTGCAAGCCGGTTATCGCTACCAATATATGGATAACAAGATTGATGATTTTGTCGCATACAGCGTGCAAAAGAAAATTGCGGCGGGTGCAGGAACATCTGCTGATTCCGTACCGGGTGGCAGTACTGATTATTCGGTAAGTCTGTTTAACCTAGGCACGATTTATCAGATCAATAATGAATCGCAAGTTTGGGCGAACTTCTCGCAAGGTTTCCAATTAGCAGACCCCGCGAAGTATTATGGTCAAGGGACGTATGAAGCGGTCGATGCAAATGGTCATTATGTATTGCAAGACAGTATTAACGTCTCTGATTCAAAAATGTCTGGTATTAAAACGGACAGTTATGAGATTGGTTACAGACTGGATAAAGATGCGCTCTCATTACAAGCCGCGGGTTACTATTCATTATCCGACAACTCAATCAAATACGACCGTAACACACTTTTGATTACGAATGTCGATGATGAACAACGCGTCTACGGTGCTGAAGCGAACATCAACTACTGGGTGACTGGCGATGTTCTCGTCGGTGCATCTGGTCACTATGTGGTGTCTGAGCTAAAAACTGACGGCAAATGGGAAGATTTAAATGCAGGCAAAGCAAGTTCATCAAAGGCGAATGCTTGGGCGGCCTGGTATCAAAACGACTACGCGTTACGCCTACAGAGCCAAACCATGTTTGATTATGAAGATGATGCCAACAACAAGTTAGACGGCTACACAACGTTTGATCTATTGGGTAACGTGACGCTACCTATGGGTCAGTTAGGATTCGGAATCCAAAACTTATTTAACGAGGATTACACCACGGTGTGGGGACAACGTGCGCAAATCCTGTATGCGACTCACTATGAGTCTTCTGCTTATGACTACAAGGGAAGAGGTCGTACGTTCACGCTTAACTACAGCCTTGAGTACTAAACGTCAGTATTCGAAATACAAATAAGCACGTTAAATTTGGATAAAAAAGCCGCGTTATGCGGCTTTTCTTATTTAAGCTTCATCAGTGGTTTGCGTTTCAGCCACATTTTCAGACGTTTGTTCTGCCGTCTGGTTTTGCTCTTCAGCTTCCATCTTCGCACGCTCTGCTTTTGAGATGTAGCGAGGCTTGTTGCTCTTATGAAGCTTTGCATTTTGTTTTTTCAACTTCGCTTTTAAGATCGAGTTGATTTTCTTCTTGCGGTTCATGGTGTTGGTCCTTTAATTTAGCGGGGCAGGATAGTGATTTTTCCACCAAGTTACAAGCCTAATGGATTCCTTATGAAAACACTTATTACAGAACGCCTGACACTTCGCCTTGTTAGTGTAGAAGATGCGTCTTTTATTTTAGAACTCTACAATCAGCCTGACTTTTATCGTTTCGTCGGTGACAAGCAGATTCGCACCTTAGAAGAAGCAAAACGCTACATTCAAGACAACATGTTAAGGATGCAAGAACTCAAGGGCGTCAGTTTGCTGGTGGTAGAAACCAATCATGATAAACAACCTATAGGCATTTGTGGTTTGGTCAAACGCGACACATTAACGGCGTTTGATATTGGTTACGGTTATCTACCTAGCGCTTATGGCAAAGGTTACGCAAAAGAAGCGGCGAGTGTCGTGGTTGATTTTGCTCGGGACGAGATGAAAATAGAAAACTTGGTCGCCATCACCAATAATGACAATAATCGTAGTATAAGTTTGCTAGAAAAATTGGGCTTTCAGTTTGAACGTATTGAGCAGACTTACGATAATGGCCGAACTTTACAACTCTACACCATGACGCTGTAATCAAAGGGTGAACAATGAGCGACATTTTACTGGGCAAACTCGCCACTGAATTTAAAACCGTTAAAGCTATGGTTGAGGTCTATTGCAAAGATCACCATGGTACGAAAGGTGAGTTGTGTACAGAATGTCGTGAATTATTAGAATATGCAGAAGTACGCCTTGATCGTTGTCCTTACGGAGAAGACAAGCCGACTTGCAACAAATGTCCGATTCACTGTTACAAGCCAGTGCCTAAAGAACAAATGCGTTTAGTGATGCGTTATTCAGGGCCGAGAATGTTGCTTAAACACCCAATCTTGGCAATTCGACACTTGATGCATGAGAAACGCGAGGTGCCTGAAAAACCTGCTGCCAATGCGTCGAATCGCCACAAACGGATGAGTGCAGAGCGCGAGGGTAAGAAATCCTAGCCAACATAAGAATTAAGAAGTTGTTACGACCGTTAAATTCTTAATCCAATACTTTTGCGTGTATCTGCGGTAACACAATGCTAGTTTCACCACCTCTTCGGCGATCATGAGCGCATAAACGTATTTGAATTCCCAACCTAGTGCAAACGCAGCAACCGCACACAAAGGTAAGCCTGTCATCCACATCGCGATAAAGTCCATGCGCAAGCAAAAGACGTTATCGCCACCCGCACGAATAATGCCGTTGATGATGATCATGTTAAGCATGCGTAGCCAAATCGCGCTGCATAAAATCACCACCGCAGGTGCTGCAAGTGGGTAGAGCTCAGGGTTGTCTAAGTTCAAAGCAGCAATGATTAATTCTCGGTTTAGTAGCAGTAACGCACCAATCGAAATGCCAAACACAAATACTGATTTAATGAAAAAGCTGGCCATGTATTCAGCCTGTTCAAAGGCGTTGCGACCCAATGATTGGCCAATCATCACAGAGCACGCGACCGATATACCAAAGAAGATGGAATAACATAGCGACTCAAACGGGCCTAACATGCTGAATACCGCAAGTTCTGTTGTGCCCATATGCCCAAAGATCATTTGATACACCATAGTGCCAATTGCCCAAAGCAATGCACCTAACGTCATTGGAAGCGCCAAACGGCGATAAGAGAGCCACAAAGAAGGGCGCTCAGAACCTTCTTTCACTTCCAATAACCAATGCTTACGCCAACGCATGTAACCAACCATTGCCAGCACTTGGAACAGGCGAGAAATCGTTGTCGCCAAAGCCGCACCTGCAACGCCCATTGCTGGTACACCGAAACCACCTTTGATGAGCCAGAAGTTAAGTGCGATATTCAGAACAATCGTCACCGCCCCCAAAAGTAAAGGAGTGACGGTGTCACCAGAAGAGCGCATGCTCGCTTCTAAAACAATGATGATATGAGTGAGTAACAGAACAGGAAATGCATACCAAAGGTAAGTGGAGCCGAGTTCGATGACTTGCGTATCGTTGGTTTGTAGACGCATGATAAGTTCGCTACCGACTGTGATTATCAGGGTAACAGGAATCAAGACTTTTAAACCAAACCGAATCGCTATACCAGTAACGGTTTTGGCGCTTACCACGTCTTCACGTCCCCAATATTGAGCAACGAGTGTGCCGTTTGCCGATGCTAAGCCAGCCATAATCATGATTGCAACAAAGTGCCATTTTGAGGCAATTCCCACAGCTGCGGTTGCTTCTTTACCAAAGTCACTAACCATGAGAACATCAGCCAAGGCGAGAATAGCCACCAACGCACTCTGGATCGCGACAGGGAAACCCAAGCGGACGATCTGCTTAAGTAGCCCGCTAGATAAAGAGTTGTCGCTGTTTTTGATGCCAATATTGTTCGTCATAGTTACTCCTCGAAATTTGTGAGGAATATAAAGCCAATAGGGACAGAAATACATGTGCGAAAAACCACAAAACCTGTGCAAATCCGTCATCGAACAATTTGCCATCAAAACAGAGTGGCACGACGATGTGCATTTAGCACCCGCATGTAAAGAACGATTCCTGACTCTAACTGAAATCCCCGAATGGAAACGAGCTGATATCTTTATGGCGGGGCTTGCTGAACTGCGCGATGGTTACCATGTCGAGCGAGACAAAGTGGGCGTTCATACCTTGCTGTTTACCATTGAAGGTGGCGGTGTTTTGATTACACCGGATTTTGTTAAAGAAATTGAGCCTTATACGCTGACTATTTTGCCCGTAGATACGTGTTTTCGATTTGAAATGAATCCAAGCAAAGGACTCTGGAAGATGGTTTGGCTTCTGCCCCAAAATACAGAGGCTTGGCAGCATCTCTCTGACTTGGGTCAAACCGTGGTGCCGTTTAGGGGCTCTGAGCAGGTATGGTCACTGATGACCTTACTCTACAACGAAATAGGGGGACGAACGGGGTTTCGTCAGTTGTTGATCAGTGAAATGCAACGATTGGTAAAAAGTGTTGAAACCCCAATCAGTACGTCGCTATCGCGCGTTCAAACACTCTTTAACGAAGTTGAAGGTCAGTTACACTTGCCGTGGACCATTGCCGAAATGGCCAAGCAGTGTTTTATCAGTGAAGAACAGTTCAACCGTTTATCTAAACAGCTTTTCAATATGAGTCCACGAAGCAAGTTAATTGAGCTTCGTATGCACAAGGCCGCGGACTTATTGCAGTATCCAGCTTGGTCAGTCGCTATGATTGCGAACCGATTGGGTTATCGCGATCCTTACAACTTCACTCATCGATTTAAAAAGTTCTACGGCACTTCGCCAACACGTTATCGCAAGAGGTTACTGGAGAATCAAAACCAATGAGTCGTTTTGATTTTTTATGATCGATAAAGTAGAGAATTCAGAAACACAAAAACGAGGGCATTGACCCTCGTTTTTGCTTGTCTTTAGGGAGAGGTTTGAATTACAAACCTGCGGCCATTTGATGCTTTGATTTTGTTGCAGCGATGAGCATATAGATGCAAGTCGCAAGCAAAGCTGCAAATAGATAGCCCAACAAGCCGTGCATTTGGCCCATGAACTTATCAGCAACCACAGGACCAGCAACTGAGCCGATGCTGTAGCTAAACAACATCACTTGTGTTGCGGATACAATGAAACGCTCTTCTAAACCTTCACAACCCAAGTTGATTGCAATTGGATACAGTGCAAATGTTGCCATTCCCAATAGGAACAGCGCTACTGCTAGAACCACCGCTGAGGTAGAAACAAACGTCAGACCAATAGAGAAAATACCCAAAATACAGAAGAACGCCATCAAGACTGTACGAGCCATGTATTTGTTTAATGTGGTCACCATAGGTTGAACCAACATTCCGCCAAGGATGACAAGTGCCATTAGGGTACCAATATCTTGGTGACTAATTTTACGGTTTGCTAGCTCTACAGGCATTAAACCGTAGATTGCACCCAAGGTTAAGCCAGAAACAATACAACCAATGATTGCAGCGTGGCTTAGCTTAGAAATTTGTTTAAACGATAGTGCGGTTGATTCGTGGCTGTTTGGTTGTTCACAATCGATGAACAGCAATACTAGCATTGCCATTAGGATCAACGTTGTGATTGCGATAAAAGGTACACCGCCGCTTACACCAAGGATACCAATACCGAACTGACCAAGTGCAGAACCACCATACAAAGAAAGCATGTACAGGCTTAAACGTTTCGCACGAGACGATTCATCACCAGACATCAGCCATGATTCAACAATCACAAACACGCCAGCGACCGCCATACCTGCGATAAAGCGGGCAGCAAGCCACACCATACCGTTTGGAAGAATAGGCATTGCCATAATCGTTAAAGAAAAGGTCGCCAAACATCCAACAAACGCTTTGCGGTGCCCAACGGATCGCACGACACGCTCAAAGAAAATCGCACCAACTAATAGGCCGCCATAGAACACACTCGCCAACCAACTCGCGTAATCAGCAGAGATGTTGTACTCACCAAGCATGAGGGGAATCAAGCTCATCAAATAGCCTGATGCCACTGCATAAAGAGACAGTGCTACGACCGGAACTGTGACTCGTGGTGATGCTGCGGGAACGACTGTGTTTTCCAATGTTTTGCGCCTATTAGTTAAGTAAATTTAAGGGGTTATTCGGCGCGAATATGAGGCTAATTAATAGGCAAGTAAAACGATATATTTCAGTCGTTTCGATAAAAGATATTTATCGAAATTCTATGAAGAAATGCTGCATAAAAACGCCAGCCTGTAAACGAGGCTGGCGAAGTGGATTATTTACTAAGTGCTTGATTTAACCACTGATCGAATTCAGTTTTCGGTAGTGCTCCGTTGATCATGTCAACGCGCTGGCCATTCTTGAAAACCATAATGGTTGGGATGCTACGAATACCAAATTGAGCGGCAAGCTGCTGTTGCGCTTCGGTATCAATCTTGACAAAACGAGCGTTTCCGGTCTGTTCTTGTGCCACATCCGAGAAAACAGACGCAAAACCAACACATGGATTGCACCATGGTGCCCAAAAATCCACCACAACTGGCGTGTTACTTTCTAGCAGCGCCGAGAAGTTATCGACAGTGCCTTCTATCGGTGCACCATCAAATAGAGCGTTTTTGCATTTGCCGCAACTTGCAGCTTCTGCAACTCGCTCATTAGGGACACGATTTAAACCGCCACAAGACGGGCAACGAGTTTTAAACGATGACATGACTTCTTCCTTTATGACAACTTGATGAAAACATGACTTACCAGTCAGCCTCATAATTTGTATACTTATTTTTTAGCCTGCCGAATTATAAGACGGCAAGTCTGTATTTGGACCCGAACAGGTTCTAAGAAATTTCATTAAAATACAACAATAAATAGGTCTGCGATGACAAATTACTACGCTGAAATTACCGGTTGGGGAAAATGTCTTCCACCAGCCACGCTCTCTAACGATGACCTTAGCACTTTCCTTGAAACTTCAGATGAATGGATTCGCACCCGTACTGGTATTGAAAACCGTCGCATCAGCCACGTAAACACGTCTGACATGGCAACGGTAGCCTCGCAACACGCGATGGCTCGTGCAGGTGTAGAAGCGAGTGACATCGACCTGATCATTGTTGCGACATGCTCTCCTGACTCTCTTATTCCAAACATTGCTTCTAAGGTTCAGCAAAACCTTGGTATTCGCTCTGCTGCTGCATTCGATTTAAACGCGGCATGTACTGGGTTCGTATACGGCCTTGAAACAGGCACACGTTTGATTCAATCGGGCAACTACCGAAACGCAATCATTATTGGTGCTGAGCGTCTTTCTTTTTACATTGACTGGGCAATGCGTGACACTGCTGTGTTGTTCGGCGATGGTGCCGGGGCAGTTGTTCTGACCCGTACAGAGCAAGAAACAGGTCTACTGCAATCGCAAATTGGTTGTGATGCAAAAGGGCGCGACATCCTTTCCGTGCCTAAGTTTGGTACATGCATGGATCGCTTTGCGGAAGACAACGGTTACTGGGACTTCAACTTTGTAGGTCAAGAGATCTTCAAACGCGCCGTAAAAGGCATGGGTCTAGCGGCGAAAACGGTTTTGAAAGCTTCAGAACTAACCACAGATCAAATCGACGTGGTAATCCCGCACCAAGCAAACATCCGTATCATCCAAACACTGTGTGATCTTTCTGGTATCCCGCAAGAAAAAGCGTTTGTGAACATCCAAAACTACGGCAACACTTCGGCAGCGACGGTGCCAATCGCATTATGTGAAGCGCTAGAACAAGGCCGTGTTAAGCCAGGTAACAACATGCTATTAGCAGCGTTCGGTGCTGGCCTAACATGGGGTGCTGCGGTGCTGAAGTGGGGTGACCGCGTAACGCCAATTGCAGAAAGCGACGCTGTGTTACCTGAAAGTGACAAGTCTGCACTTGAGTTACTAGAGCGTGCTATTAAGCTTTGTAACGAACGCCCACGTGGTGAAGACGCATAACTAGCGCTCGCGGTTAACTGGTCAAAACAAGCAATAAACGAAAGGGAGCACAAGGCTCCCTTTTTTGTACCTATTTCTTCGCAGGCGTTAAGACATAAAACCAAGATTTGATGAAGAGAAGCTTCGAATGTTTGGGAACACATAATCTAACGCTGCATTGTCACCAATCCCCATCCATTGTGCGAGTGTAGCGCCAACTTGGTCCGCTGCTACTTTCGGAATCAAACGACCTTTGGAATAGTCATCTTCGCCACCTAAGACCAGCTCAGGCCAAGTTCCAATAGGTTGGGAACCTTTTACGGCTCCGCCAATTAATAACTGATGCCCGCCCCAGCCATGGTCGGTACCGTTACCATTATTTGTCATTCTTCGCCCAAAGTCAGACATCGTAAATGTCGTGACATTGTCACTCAATCCCAAGCGTTCGATAGCTCGATACATAGCAAAGAGGTTTGTGGCGAGATCGCCAAGTAATGCAGGGTGCTTAGACAACTGTGAATCATGGACGTCATAACCGGTGTGCTTAACAAAGAAGACTTGGCGTTGTTGATTCAACACTCCTTGGCTAGCAATCAATTTATAGACTGTCTGCATTTGTTTCCCCAATGTACTGGACGTAAACAGAGGGGCGTTATCGACATCATTTAACTGTTGAGATAAAACACCGCTCATGGTCATCGACTCATCCACCATGAGATTGAAATGGCCACTGAATGGATTGTTTGTCGGTGTCGATTGAAGTTGGTCGTAAATCTCTTTGTATAAAGGATTGCCCAAGGCACTTAGCTGTACTGCTCGGTCTTTTTTCAATACCGTTTGACGTTGTTCTAATCCTCGTAGCCAAAGTGAATCACCATGCACGCTATAAAGAGGCGTTATTTCAGAAGAAGGGCTCATTACATCCAACATTCTGCCTGCCCAGCCAAGGTTGGTAAATTCGTCCATGCCACCGCGCAACCAAGAGTTTGTTTGAGAATTATGTGAGAACAGTTGATCTGGTAACGGGACATCACCAGATTCGATCGCCTGTTTCGTCATTGGTTGTTCTAGAATTCCGCTATTGAGCACGACGGTGGCGTCACCGTTATCAAACATCTCAGATAGTCGTGCAAGTTTAGGGTGCATTCCTAAAGGGACGGTATTACCTTGGTTGTCTTTTGCATTGAGGCCAATCGGAATGATCGTATTTTTAGCGACAGACAGTTTGCCTCTGACACTCGCATATTGGTCATAATGAAAATCAGACAATGGTAATATGGTGTTAATCGCATCATTACCACCCGCTAAATAAACACAGATTAACGCTCGAAAATCGTTGTTTGGTGAGGCAAGTGTGTAACCTGGTAGCCCAACCGTTGCCAATGCACCAAGAGAAGCGGTTCCTTTGATAAAGTTTCGACGTGAAGTGTCCATAATTCGCTCCTAATCTTGAATATAAAATTCATTGCCAGATACCGCAGTGAATATCACCAAGGCAAGTTTGGTTTTGGGTACATAGTTGGTTTGATAGTTGTCGAGGACATCGAGCATTACTTGCTTCAATTCAGTAGACGCTGTGTTAGCAAAAAAACGCGCATCAATCGCGTCTACTAGCGCGGGGTGGTTGTCTAACAAGCTGTAGAGCTCGTCCATATCAAGCGTATAAGTGGCACCGGATTCTTTGCGTACGCTATAGAGCATAAAATTGACCAGTTCACTGTAGACAGACCAGTCAAACAGTTCATATTCGGGTGAGACCATACCTGTAAAGACGAAATCCGATGAAGGTTGGTAATTGGGAGAATAAAAGTTGAATACAGAAGGAGAGCGCAACGGTCCTTGGTTTGCAATGTTCATTAATGTCACTGCGCCATCGTATCGCGTGGCGGTTAGGGTGAACCCCGCAGCGCGATGAAAATTAGTAAGTACGAGGATTGGTTCTTTGACTTTCATGGGGCGATGAGCGGTTAAACCTCTGGCTTCGTCATCAAGCAAAACGGCTTTGATCACGGCATTCAAGTCGCCTTTCACTCCTTTACCATTGTTGTTAAACACCGAGGCGACTCTTGCGATGTATTCTGGCGTTGGGTTGGAAGTCACAAATCGTTGAATCAACAACTTAGACACAAATGGCGCAATGTTGTCGTGCGCCATCAAGAGATCAACAACTCGATTTAGTTCTTCCTCTGCTGTCAATCCGGCTGGGATGATGGTGCCCAATACCGTTTTTTCGCCCGTATCGTGACGGCCGTTAATGACGCGCATTGGCTTCACAAACAAAGTATCTGATTTGTTCCACCCTGTAAGGGCACGAGCCAATTCTTGTATGTCTGCTTGCGAATATGTTGCAAGCGGTTGTCCGGTTTCTTGGTCAAATCTAACACTACCATCAAGGTTGAGTTGGTATAACCCAATAGTGAAAAGCTGCATCAATTCGCGAGCAAAGTTTTCATCAGGTAGGGCGCCTGTAACGGTATTTTCTTTTGCACTGCCCATCATTGAGAGATAGTTGCCCATCACTGGATGTTTCGCCGTATGTAAAAGCAAATCTCGATAGTTGCCAAATGCATGCTCAACCAACAAATCGTAATAATTGATTAAACCATCGGGTTTGCTAGAAAGAATTCCTCCATAGCGGGACACGACCAAAATTTGACTAAGTGCGTATGCCATTCGCTGTCTCAACTGATCATCCGCGGTGAGAACGGTTTGATACCACGCATTTTCTCGATTAGCTTGCGCACCTTTGCTAAACGACGTGGAGTAAAGATCACTGTGAAAAGTGGGAGGCAAAAGAATTTGTTCTGTAATCCAATCTTGGTAACTGCTTCGCTTAACCTGTTCGATTAACTGAGGTGTTGGACCAAATGTGGTTTGATAGATAAAGCGGGCATCGGCTAAATCTGGGTCATCTTCATCAGCTGAAACCGGACCAACAAAGAACAGCAGCATTGCGACAAAGCCAAGCACCCAACAAGAAATTTCGTTTTGTTTCTGACGTCTCATAGTTAACTCGCTTACCCAAAGGAACGACTTAAATCCATTTAACGGGAGTCATGAAGCTCGAAATGAGCTAATTAATAAATTTAGTGAAATCAAGCAGCTGCAAGACGGATTATAGACGGTAAAAATCACTATCAAAGCTATCAATTGCAGAAAATAGTCTGGCTAGGTCTTAATTTAAGATAAGAAAAAACGGATAAGTGACTGAATAGTATTGCTACCAATCCGTTGTGATCGAACTCAAATAAAATGTGAAACTTTTTTGAATACGTAGAAATATTGGACGGGGTAACATGTCAGAGATCAAGTCTGACTTCATACTGATATAACAGTTAGTTTGATGATTGTGAGCTTTTAAGACAATTGGATCTATAAAAAACATGCCAGAGTGATTACTTTACTGATCGATTTATTAATTAAGTTGCATAAAGCGTGAATAAGCTCACGATTGTACGTAAATTGCACAAATAAATGCGATCAATGGCTAACATTTACCGGGTCGATAAGTTCGACACAATTCAATCCGCAGCTAGTAAAGAGGAGAGGTAATAGCTGCACCATAAATGTTGGATAGGAGAGCACACATGGAAGCTCGCAAAACTATGCTCGCTGTTGTTATTGCATCTACGGTCGCTGCGTGTGGCAGTGATGACAATGATGAGAGCGCCAGTCAAACGTACACACTTAATGGTACCGTCGTGGATGGGTACATCTATAACGCCTTAGTCTGGATGGACATCGATAGAGATGGTGAGCCAGACGCCGATGAACCTCAGGCAAATACTGGCCTTGACGGTACATATTCATTTCAAATTTCAGAAGCACAAAAGGACGCCTTAGTAGGTGTACCAATTTTGGCTCAGTTAACAAACGACTCTGTCGATGTGGGGACTGAACCCCCAACCACGATGGAAGAGTTAGAGCAGAAAATTGCTGCCAATGAAGCAGAGAAAGTCTTTGAAGATACTGAAGAAGGGCACGCCATTGTTCTTGGCATGCCCCCTTTAACACAAGCCGACTTTGATGATCTTGAAGATGGCGAACTCGATGGTCAGGTTATTAACCCTTTTACTACCCAAGTTCATGAAGAGCTGACGTCTCGAGTAAGCGCCGTTCTGGAAGATCAAAACCTCGATGAGTTGAGTGATGAGGAAATAGCAGCGCTGCTTGTTTCGCTTGGAAGCCTGGTGAACCAAGCCATCGACGATGCAGTCGACGAGTTAAAAGTAGAGCTCGAAGATAGCACTTTTACCAATGAAGAACTTAAAGCCCGTTTGATGGGGGATTTTATCGCTGAAGGCGACACAGGCGAAATCCTCGAACTAGCTGAAAGTAAAGTCGACGAGCGCGTATCGGATGAACGAGTTGCCGAGGAACTGGAAGATGAATACCCCGATGGTAAGGTGACCCATTACTCGTATACCGACAGCTACTACGGTATGCCAGATAACATGGATATCGCTTTAGACTTTACCGTGGAAGGCAGTGAAACGGAAATTGTCGATGAAACCGCGAACACATTGACCTATCAAGCCACGGCTACAGAATATTATCAACGAGCTGGCGTAAAAACGGTGTTCAGTACGTTCACAGAAGAAGCGGTGCAGAACCTCGATGACGGTACTTTCACGGCCAAGATAACGTTTAAAGCAGACTTGAACTTCGACGGCGAGTTTGATTTCACCAGCCATGTATATGATGTCGGCGTCGCAGATGAGGGCGAGACTCGCGGTCAGTGGGAGTTTACTCGTTACATTGATGAGTCTAACCCCGCAGACTCTGGTGGTGACAGCGTCACTACCGATGACCCAGAGCGAGAGTTAAGCTACAGCACGGTTGATTTGTTCGCAGAAGCCATCATGGCGGGTGACATGTCCGGTGTGGACTTGTTGCAGACCATGGTTGAGGTGGAAGAAACAACGACCGAATACGATTACGAATCTCGTGAATTTAAAGAGTACGACCTAGACGCTGCAGTTCCTCTAGAAGCGGCCACCTATGCGCAAGTTCGTGAACGATGGGACTATGTGGATGGTGGTAACAAAGAAGTCATCAAGCATGATTGGGATGCAGACGGTTCAGTTAATGAAGCGACAACAAGTATGAATAATGCCGATGGCTCCGAGTCATACACGAAAGCAGGCCCAGTTTGGAACTGGGATGGTTCAGTTAGCTTCGAATACCAAGTCAATTATTGGGAAGAATATACCTATACCAAGGGTGTCAACGAAGACAGTCAGAAAATCGAAACGAGTGTCGGTGGCAAATATATTCTCGATGAAGCTAACGCGGTCAAGAAAGTTGATGAAAATGGCGATGGTATGATGTTCAACCGTTGGGACGAAGTGAAAACCTATTGGTCAGAGACAGATATTCGTACTCATGTTGAATGGCAACACTTTGCAATTGAAGGGTATGACTACACCTTTAATGATGGTGGACAAAAATACAGCACTCTAATCAACGACAATTACACCGGTTATCCTGAGTACGTTGGTCCTTATATTGAAGACTTAGATGAACTGGTCGACGATTGGCTCGAAGAAGGACTGTCTGAACAAGCGATCTGGTTGCGAGTGATTGGTGAGTCTATTCGTGGCGTGAGTCGCAGTGAGGGTTACGATTACTGCGAGGTCAATGCGACTGGTGCATCAGTCAATGCCGCTTTGTTGGCGACAGAGCTGACAAACTGTGGTGGCCTTCAACCATTAACGGCGGATGACGTTGTCGATTCAAGGCTGACGAGACGCAAAGGAAATGGAGTCGAAGTTCGTTTCTGGGACATCTATGAAGGTGGTATGGCTGATCGCGAGACTTGGAAAGCCGATGGTAATACTGAAAACCTCGGTTGGGATTGGAGTATCACCTCAGAAGGATACTTAAGGTTAAGCAAAGGAGACGATTTTGTCCGTTTGATTGCGCCTTACTTCAAAGGTGAATATGGCGCTGCCGTTATTATCTTTGACGAGTACTCAGATACAAGTATGAACGAAATGTGGAGTACGTATTTTGTCGATACTGTGGATTTATACATACCACCGCAACCAGATTAAAAAAGCAAAGGTGCTTCTAGCATCAATAACGAAATAAGCACAAGATCTTAAACTAAAAAGCCGCTCACTCATTGTATTAACACGAGTGCGCGGCTTTTTGTTTTAGCGGTTTAGGCTGAACGGTTTATTTTCTCGCTAGCTTGTGATGCGCACGGGAGAAATGATCGGCACAGAATGCACCAACAATCGAAAGCTCACCTGCCAAGCATAAACCGGCAGCGACTTCTGCTAACGCTTTTGCTTTGCCATTGCCGTGCAAACCAAGGATATCCAAACACGCTTTCTGAGTTGGTAGGCCAGTACCGCCACCAACGGTGCCAACCATGATGTTTGGCAAAGTGACAGAGGTATACAGATTGCCGTGAGAATCCACATCCATTCTAGTAATACCAACCGCAGATTCTGCAACGCACGCTGCATCTTGTCCGCAGGCGATGTACAGAGCGGTGAGGGCATTGGCGTAGTGCGCGTTAATACCGATAGTGCCGCTTAGTAATCCACCGACTGTATTCATTTTGCCAAACTTCACCATCGCATCTGGTGTGGTGTGCAGGTATTTCTCGACCAAAGCTGCAGGAATCGTCACTTCAGCTGAGACTTTTTTACCGCGAACAGAGCGTAAAGTGTGGGCGTTGGCTTTCTTATCACCAGATAAGTTGCCGTCAAGGTAAGCATCAACCGGCGCGATTGGACTGTGTTCAAGAATGTAATGGAAGACTTTGTGTGTCGCGATGGTCACCATGTTCTGGCCAGATGCGTCACCCGTTACGTATTCAAACACCAAGTAAACATGATTACCTTCGATGTTGACGTTGATGTCTTTAAGCTTGCCGTGCGTGGTGGTGGATTCCGCTTCTTTACGGAAGATATCGTATTGAGTGACCACCCAACTGACGAACTGCGCTGCTTCTGCAAGTGATTGGAAACCAAACACCGGAGTACGACTCACACCTTCGCTGATCAAAAGCGTACTTGCACCACCTGCTGCGGTAATCAAGTTCGCGCCGCGGTTATAAGAGGCAACGAGCGCGGCTTCTGTTGTTGCGAGTGGTACTAGGTAGTCGTCATTCGCGAACAAGCCGTTAATGCGAAGAGGCCCAGCAACACCGACAGGGACGTTAACGGTACCAATAAAGTGTTCAATGTTGTTGGCGTATTGGTCGTAATGCGATTGTGTGAAAGGATCCAGCAGAAGATCTTTGTCCGTCATCGATTCGAGTACTTTCCAACGGCGTTCAATGTGCTTTTCCGTCAGACCCGCACTGAGGCAAAGTTTCTTTTCTGGCTTGTGGTATTTCGGTTCTAATGCCGATTGTACTTTTTCGCAGGTTTCATTATCAGAGAGTGCAGAGCTATTCCTTGCGCTGTCTAAATTTAATTTCGGCATACAAACGTTTCTTTATTCATTTGGTTTGGAATTGTAGTGATACAAAACGTGATTACAATCCCGCGTATACGTTTTGCAACAAAAGGCTGCTTAACTTCAAACTCACTGAAATCTTACTTGGTGAATAAATAGCCCTTCAAATGCTTGGTATAAAGCGTCTGGTTTTTGCGCCTTTTTCCTCTATATTCTTGAAAAAAAGAGAAAAATCGGGCTTATTTGAAAGGTTAAAATCGAGCAATGAAGAGCTCAAATAGAAATTCTTTCTTTCTGTAAAGATTGTGCAAAGTGGGCGTTCTACTCTAATTTGAGACTTCAAATAATGAGATTGGAATGTGATCAGTGGCGTAAAATGGTAAATAACTTGGTTTGCGTCACGGCATAATAGCCCCACGTTTTCAATTGAGGGTAACGTATGATTGTTTACTTTCGAGTTCAGGACGTAGAAGTGCTGTGTGATGAAATAGACCTCGCAACACTGATGCAAGCCAAGCTCAAACAATTACCAACTACCAAGCCTCAAATGGACTGAGCAGTATAACGTCACGAAGTGCTGGATGCGTTCAGCGCAATAGACTGTTTATACACTTTAGGAGATAACCCGGACACTCTTTTAAAGGCGCGCGAAAAGTGCGAAATACTGGTGTAGCCAAGTTGATTGGATATATAAGTGAGAGAGTGTCCTTCTTCCATCAATTCGCAAGAAACAGAGAACATCAATGACTCTTTAATATGCCGAAAAGAAGTGCCTTCATTCTTTAACTTTCTTTGAAAGGTTCGGACAGAATAGCTCAGCAACTGAGCCGCTTCTTCTATCGACAAATTACGCTCTCGCACATAAGGGCGCAGGAGTTCAAACACGCTATCGGTAAAACTTGTATGCCACTGGATCTGACTTGGTTCAGCGCCTAACTGTGAGTCCGATATTTGGATTGGTACGTTAAGAATGTCCGCGGGAATGTAAACACCGGTCTTCTCTTGACCCACAAATATCTGGCACTGGCTAGGAACAACACTTTTTACGATATCGCTGTTGCTGCCTTGCAGGCGTACCTTGCTTGGATACCAAGCGGTTTTGGTCAAAATGCTGATGAGCTCAATGATGTAAATCACAGCAAATGCTTCAGACCAGTTAGCGATTTGTGTGTCTTTTTGTTCCGAATATCGACAGAACCAGGCATGGCCATGATGGGTTTCGAAAGAAACGTTACTGCCAGGCGAGTCTAAACTGAAGATTTCATCAATGTGCTGCATTGACTCACCGATGGTTTGAAATGGCAAAAACTGATGCAAGACATTGGGTATAACGCGGCGACGAAAGACTAACACCAATAAGTCGGTGAATTTCGTTACGCCAAGTTGGGAAGAAGTAAGATGAATCAAACGTTTTATTGATTCAGACGGAATGTAGTCGCTCTCGGTTTGGAATAAGTCCGCAGGTAAGCCAGCGTCACTAAGGAGCTTATGCTTGTCCAAGCCATAGTCGGCAAAGACTTCGACCAGAATACGAGCATAGTTAGTCTGAATGACAGGTAAATGAAACGTTTGATTTGGCATTGTGGTGATACTCCTTTATCAACGACTAATCTTAGCGCACAACGGACGGTTTTTGATACAGCTCGCTATTTATTATTCAATTAATTGAAGGTTGGGCAGGACGGTATATTATTAAAATGTTCAATCTATTCAATGGCAAGGGGATAACATGTCCGAGAACGAAAAACAAAAACAGCCAACGGAAGTGGCGGAAAACAAAGAGACGAATAAAAAAGACAAAGTAAAGATGGTCACCAACTATTTGCTTTTGTTCATTGTCGTCATGCTCGGGTTCAGCATTGTGTCAGACCGCATCATTCCAGTGACTGACAATGCGCGCGTTAAAGGCTATATCGTGCCGATAAAACCTCAGGTTTCTGGCAACGTTTTAGATATTAAGGTTCGTCCGAACCAACTTGTTGAAGAAGGTGATGAGCTCGCCGTTCTCGACAAGTCAGATTATGAAATTGCCGTGAAGCAAGCCGAAGAGAATCTTGAAATCGCAGGGCAAAACGTTGGAGCGCAAACCGCGTCAATCGCTTCGGCACAAGCGAGATTAACTTCTGCGATTGTTGAACGCCAAAACACTGAAGCGCAAGCCAACCGTGTTCTTGCCATGGCAGAGAAAGGCGTAGTGTCGAAATCAGACGCGGACAAAGCGAGAGCATCATTGGCAACCGCGAGAGCAAACGTAGTAAATGCAGAAGCGGATCTTGAAAAAGCGAAACAACAACTTGGCGCAGAAGGTGAAGATAACAGCCAAGTAAAAGCGGCATTGCTGGCACTTGAGCAAGCTCAGTTGAACTTAGAACGTACTGTTATTCGTGCGCCAACTCAAGGCGGTGTTTCGAACTTCAGTTTGACCGAAGGCTTCTACGCTTCTGCAGGTCAGCCAATCATGACGTTTGTGTCGACAGAAGACATCTGGATTGAAGCGTACTTCCGTGAAAACAGTTTAGGCAACGTCAGCATTGGTGACGAAGTAGAAATCGCCCTCGATTTTGTTCCTGGCAAAGTCATCAAAGGCAAAGTCAGCAGCATCGACTGGGGTGTCGATTGGGGACAAAACCAACAAGCGGGCAAGCTAGCGCAAGCCAACCAACAAACAGGCTGGTTACGCCAAACGCAAATGTTACCAATCGCTATCGAGTTTGATCGTGAAGAGGTAACAGGAATGCTACGTGTTGGCGGGCAAGCAGACGTGATTGTCTACAGCGGTGACAACTTCGTGTTCAACACCCTTGGCAAACTTTGGATTCGTCTACTGAGCGTACTGTCTTATGTCCGATAATCTGAGCATTGATAACGCAACTCAACGCCGGATTTTACGCTTCACCATTGGTGTCGGTCTGGCGGTGTTTCTCGCTGCTTGGATTAATTGGCAACTGGCGTTTGTCGCGCCGGTATTTACCGCGAAGTTCTTGGTCGATAAGCCAAATCTTCACAGAGAGACGATTTACGAGTTGCTGCTGGCATTGATTGCCACGATGGGATTGGGACTGCTTCTTTCAGGAGGCATTACTCAGTACCCAATTGTTCTACTGATTGCCGTCGGTTTGATGATGGCATGGGGTTACTACTTGTTTACTGACCCCAAATGGAATCTGTTCGCGACCATTTTGTTGATTGCGGTGTTGATGCTGCCGTTCATGGCAATAAACAATCCAGCGGTTTCCTTGGTTCTCGCGAGTGGCTTGGCGATTTCTGGAGCGGTATCGGTGGCGATTTTTGCTCTGGTTCATATTTATCTTCCAGAGCCAGACAGTGAGTTCGCTGGCTATGCGACTCCACCAATTGGCAGAGAACAACGTTGGCATGCGTCATTTCGAGCCATGTTGATTTCGTTTCCTGTGGTGTGCTTCTTCTTTATCTTTCAGATTTCAGAAGCGCTGCTCACTATGATGTTTGTCGCGTTGCTGTCTTTGATGATTACGTCAGAGAAGTCAGTCAAATTAAGCGCGTTCTTAATCATCAGTAACGGTATCGGCGGGATACTTGCCATCTTGGCTTTCTCGATTCTCGCCATTGTGCCAAGCATATTCTTTTATACCGCCTTTATTGCGTTATTGGCGGTATTGATAGGGAAGAAGATTTACACCGTGCCAGAGAAGGCACCGATATTCGCCACGGCGTTCAGTACCTTGCTTGTCTTAATCGGCAGCACGCTAATGAGCTCTGGCGATATCGACAGCAATACATTTATTCGAATCTTCCAATTGGTGTTGGTCGGGACATACATGATCCTCGCATCACTCTTTTTGGAAACCAGACAATGGAAGTTTTTGCAAACATAACACTTAACAGACAGTGAAAAGGTAACGCTATGAAAGCTTCAAATGATTTCTCTAAACAGGCGATAGACGCCGCTATCAAGATCGGAGCCGTAGCGTTACTGATCTGGTGGTGTTTCTCTATCCTCAGTCCGTTCATTATGTTGGTCGTGTGGGGCGGCATTATTGCCATCGCGCTCTACCCAGTCATGATGTCCCTTCATAATCGCTTAGGTATTTCCAAAGGCAAGGCGAGTGCGCTCATCAGCACTATTGGTGTGCTGTTACTTTTAATCCCACTTATCGCGCTCTCATCTGGTCTTTATACCAGTGGTACCGAGGTCGTCACTGGGTTGCAAGATGGCACTTTAGTTGTGCCTAAGCCACAAGAAAGCTTAAAAGAGATCCCTGTCGTGGGCGACAAGCTGTTCGTTGCGGTTAACTACGCATCGACCAACATGGAAGGCTTCCTAGTTAAGTATGGCGAACAAGTAAAAGGTTTCCTTTCTCAAGCAGCATCTATCGTGGGCTCGGTAAGTGGTGGTTTCATTCAGTTCATCATTTCGACCATGATTGCTGGTGCGTTCATGAGCAATGCTGAAGTTTGCCAGAAAGGTTTTACCAAGCTAGCAGACCGCCTCACTAACAAGAAAGGCGAAGCGTTGATTGATCTTTCAAAATCGACCGTTCGCAGTGTCGTTCAAGGTGTGATTGGCGTTGCGCTGATTCAATCTGTCATGGCGGGTGTTGGTATGGTCGCGGTTGGCGTTCCTGCTGCTGCGCTTTGGATGGTTGCCGTGATTCTGGTTGCGATTGTTCAGCTACCACCTATTCTGGCATTGATTCCTGCGATTATTTACGTGTTTAGCGTCGAATCGACACTGGTTGCTGGCATCTTCCTCGTTTGGTGTATTTTGGTGAGCGCGAGTGATGCGGTACTGAAACCTGTTCTTCTAAGCCGTGGTTCTGACACGCCGATGCTTGTGACACTGTTGGGTGCACTGGGGGGTATGGCAATGTCTGGTATCGTAGGTCTGTTTGTTGGTGCCGTGGTTCTGAGTCTGACTTACCAATTGATGGTGAACTGGTTAGATGAAGATGACGCGGAAACAAACAAAGCACTGAGCATTGAGCAAAAAGCGAAGGAGGAAGACAAAGTAGAGGTGGCATCATGAAACCGATGACCAGGGAAGATAACTTCTACTTTTTGTTTTTCGCACTCATTGCGTTGTTTTTCGGCTGTGCTGTGATGCATCAGTTTTATCCCGATGGGCAGGAATTTGTTCTTGCTCTTTTGGTGGTGACACTAGGCGTTTCGATTGCAGGCATCAACAAGAAAAATAAAACAAACCGAACATGGTATGGCGTGTTACTGATTGTGGCCGTCATCTCCTATGGGATGTCGTTTTTAGAGCATTTAGATCTGTCCATTTTGACGCTAAGTGCACTATTGGTGTTCTTGTTTTCGCACATATACTCGGCGCTAAAGCAGGTAGTATTAACCAAGTCAGTAACGACAAACCACATCATAGGTTCGATTTGTATCTATCTGCTCTTAGGACTGGCGTGGGCGGTGATCTACTTGTTGGTGTTGGAGTTTTTCCCAAGCTCTTTCACTGGATTAGAAGCAAAACCTTGGCTGTCGAACTTGTTTAACACCTTGTACTTTAGCTTTATCACGTTGACGACGGTGGGCTATGGTGACATTTCACCGACGGTTCCAGTGGCTCAGTTCTTCGTTTTCTTCGAGGCGATAGTTGGGAGCTTTTACTTGGCCATCATGGTGGCAAGTTTGGTGAGTATTCGTTTGGCTCAAGCACAGAGTGAGTAAACAAATGAATGGTTTGAATGGCGGAGCTGAAAAGTCTTCGCCATTTTTGTTTTAAGAGGAAATGAACTTAGCTATTAAATGCACGAGCGACGCGACCTTCGCAACGGATTGTGTAGTTACCTACATAAGCAGGAATGAAAGCCGATTGCCCTTTGCCAAGCACCAATGTTTCGCCGCTTTCTGCAAGTAGCGTTACGTCCGCATTGATTGGCATCAAGATTTCTGCACTGCTCATCTCAACTTGTTGATCTTTTGGCTCTTGGAAGACAGAGAACTTGAAGTCTTGTACAGGGACAGGGAAGTGATGCTCACAGCCTTTGATTTCTGCTTTGGTTAGCAGCGTATTTATTGGCTTTGGAATAAAGTCGGTACACTTAACCAGTTCTTCCACATCCATGTGTTTTGGTGTTAAACCAGCGCGAAGTACGTTATCTGAGTTCGCCATGATTTCCAGACCAGTACCTTTAATGTATGCATGAGGCGTTCTTGCGCTTAAGAACATAGCTTCACCGGGTTTTAACGTAATAACATTCAGCAGTAATGGGGCAAACAAACCCACGTCATTCGGGTATTGCTTAGCAAGGTCTAAAATCAATTCGCACACAGGGCGTGCTTGGTTGGCTGCTGCGTAACTTAATAAGTGATCCACGGCGTTAATCTTGCGCGCTTCTTCCATAGAAAGAATCTCCACGAAGAACTGACACAAGCCGTCTTGATTTGGATTGCGCTCAAATTGTTCTAGGTAGCCGTTGATTTCAGGAATGTAACACAGGCGGAACTCAGCGATGATTTCATCAAAGGGACGAAAGCCGTTCATCGCTTGGTATTCAGTAAGTGCGTAAACCAGTTCTGGCTTATGGTTGGCATCTTTGTAATTACGATTGAATGCGCTCAGCGGGACACCTAACTGTTGTTCTTTTGCATAACCGAGCTCCGCATCTTGCTTGTTTGGGTGCACTTGAATAGACAAGGCTTTATCCGCCGCAAGAATCTTGAAGAGGAAAGGTAAGTCACCAAAGGCTTCTGCCGTGCTTTGCGATAGAAACGCTGACGGATCCTGGTTGATTAATTCTGATAATGAAACATTTGTACTCGAAGCAGTAGTGTTTCCTTGTGTAACTATAGAGCAACCATTCGGATGCGTACCCATCCAAACTTCGGCTTGAGGTTGTTGAGCTTCGTTAGCAAAACCAAACAAATCGTGGATAGCAGTGCGACTTCCCCAGTCGTAGTTTTGGATTTTATTGTCCATTTTGAAGAAGCATTTTGATGAAATAGTATTCGAATTCATGAATTTTACCCGTAGAAAACCCTCCGAACTGAATCGGAAGCAAAAAATAGTGGAGATTGGACGGGTGAGCGGTTAACTCACCCTAAGAGGTGTAGAAGTCGCTTCTACAATCAGATGTCTACAACCTAAGCTTGGGAGCGAGCGGCTTTCTCGAAGGTTGAGCCTGCAAGAACGGTAACAACAGCAAGCCAATAACGGCTGCGCATACCGAGATGGTGATAAAGAATCCAGTCCAGCTGTATTCTTCAAGAATTAATGCCAATGGGTAGCCAGAAAGTGCGGCACCCATGTAAGCAAACAAACCAACAAAGCCCGTTGCTGCACCAGCAGAATCTTTGTGTGAACATTCCGCTGCAGCCATGCCAATCAACATTTGTGGACCAAACACAAAGAAACCAATTGAGAATAATCCCGCCGCTTGGAACGCGAAGTTGGTTAACGGCATCAACCACAGTGCGGCGACAGATAGGAATATACCTGCGGCAAACAATAGGTTCATTGGGCCTCGGTTACCACCGAACAATTTATCCGAGCCCCAACCAGCCACTAGAGAACCAACAAAGCCACCGATTTCAAACATCGACAGCGCAGCGTTAGCATTGATTAGGCTGTAGTGATGTTGTTCTGTTAGGTACAAGTTACCCCAGTCATTGATAGCGGTGCGCACGATGTAAACCAGAACATAGCTAAATGCGAGCAACCAAATGTACTTGTTGTTGAACACGTACTGTTTGAGGATTTCTTTATAACTCAGACCTTGTCCGTGATTTTCTTGAGCGAGTTCTAACTTGTCATCTCGCCATTGACCAACCGTTGGTAGCCCTTGAGTGGTCGGTTTATCACGCAAACGCCAACACACAACCACACCAAGAATCACGCCTATTACGCCCGGTACGATAAAGCCTTCTCGCCAGCTGTAATGGAATGTGAGAAAACCAACGAGTAGGGGAATTAACGCGCCACCTACGTTATGAGCCGTGTTCCAAATTGCCCACAAAAAGCCACGTTCTGAGCGCGAATACCACGTCGTAAGTAACTTAGAGCACGAAGGCCAGCCCCAACCTTGGAACCAAGCGTTCATTACCCACAGGGCTGCGAGTGCAACCAAAGAGCTAGAGAAGCCAAATGCGATATTGATAAGGCCCGTCGCGATTAAACCGACACCCATGAAAAAGCGAGGGTTAGAACGGTCGGAAATGGTGCCCGAAATAAACTTTGATAAACCATAGGTAATGTAGAAAAGCGTACCAATCATACCGATATCGGCTTTATCAAGACCCAGATCAGCGATCATCGCGGGTGCGGCGTAGTTGAAGGTTTTACGAGTGAAGTAAAAGCCCGCATAACCAAGATACATGCCCAGCATGATGTGCAGACGCCAATAACGATAACGTTCATCCACTTGGTCTTTGCTAAGGGGAGCTTGATTGTAGCTCGGAGACTGAAATAATCCAAACATGCTCGTTACACCTTAGGTAATGTGATGGCGATTTGCGTACCATCCACATGATCGTTCAAAGAGTAGATATACATTTTTCCACCAAGCGCTTGCACACGTTCTTGCATGCCGCGAACGCCCATGCCTTTCATGCAGTCTTCGGTTTTGAAACCAATGCCGTTGTCAGCGATGTTCAACGAAATGTTCTCGTCAATAGACAGCTCGATAACAATAGACGTCGCACTCGCATATTTGGCAGCGTTGTTTAACGCTTCTTGGCACAAACGGAATAGGGTGACTTTCAGCGTGTCACCCAAAGACTCATAGTCACCTTGCCAATCAAGCACAACGCGAGTGCCATGATTGTCGAACTCCATTTCACGGGTTAACTGGTGAACAGAGTCTTTCAAATCCAGATCGTCGAGCATTTTCGGACGCAGTTTGCTCAGCAAATGTTTGGTGGTGTCATAAACATTGAGTGATAGGTTTTCGATCATGTCGGCACAGCGTGTGTTCATTTCGGCATTATCAACCCGCTTAATGATGCTCGCTTGGGTACGAATAGCTGTGATGTTCTGACCAATCTCATCGTGCAGCTCCCTTGCCACGTCACGACGTACCGACTCTTCCGCTTGAATGAGTTGTCGGGACAAAGTTTGGTTTCTCGACAATTCGCCACGCAGTTTTTGGTTAAGATCTTTTTGTTTCTGCACCGCTAAACCGAGCATGATGCCCGTTAAGGTTTGTGCTGAAAGGGACAACAGAAGGTCAGTGATTTCCAGATTCGAAACACCGCTTCGTGCAGCAATCAGCGCAATACTGTTTAACATGGTCGCAAGCAGTGCACCTTGCCAACCGTAACGCAGTGCCAAGACGATGATTGGGATCGCCATACAGAAAGGTGCAAATCGAGCCAGTTCATCAGGCAAGCTGGTTTGAACCAAAATGCTGGCAATCAACAGCACGCTATAAAGCAGAATATGACGAACTTTGAATTGAACTTCGTTGGCTAACAAGTTCGAGGTCAGCGGTGACCAAGGGCTTTGGAAGAGATAATTCCAGAGCAAGTAACACATCGGCAGCACCAACAAACCGCCCGCAATGCTCGCTAACCATGCCATATAGGCAGATTGAACATGATAGCCAACCGCAAGTACGTTAATGCAAGACGTCACGAGCAACACGACCGCCATCACCGCTAAATGTTGGTTCTGATCGCCTTTGTAATAACGCTTAGCAAGGTAAACTACGGGAATACTTAACACACTTGCCACCAACACCATCAACCATTGTGGCTGTTCAAGAAGTAGAGCGAGTGCAACGGTCAATCCCCATTCGGCGAGATAAATCGTTGTCCAGTACTTTGTGCGCGTGTGTAGTGTTAGGCCCAAACGCAACGCGAAGGGGAACAACAAGATCGCAAGCTCGGCATCGTTCACAAAGTAATAAGCGATCACCCACAGACAGAACCACGAGCATCCTGTCATGAATAAACCGCAAATGGAGGTGATGGTGTAGCTACGCATTAAAACGACTCTTGCGAGAACAGTTTGGCGAGTTCAACGTTGTTCTTTACGCCAAGCTTATCCATGGCGTTTGCACGGTGAACGTGAACCGTTTTATGGCTTAATCCAAGCTCAGTGGCGATTGATTTCACATCTAAACCACGAGCCAGCAATTGGCACACTTCGTTTTCTCGGCGAGTCAGTTGAGTCAGCGTCGCCGCTTTGTCACTTGGTGTGGCGAGCTTCAATGCAATATCAGGCGTTAGGTAACAACCGCCTGAAGCACTGGTTCTGACTGCTTGAATCAACTCATCTGGGCTACAACGTTTACTTAGGTAACCTTTTGCGCCGAGTTTAAGTGACTTTTCAACCATTGCCGGAGAGTCATGCACGCTAAGCATGACACAAGCAATGCCGGAAGGGATTTCGGAGAGGAGGGTAAGCCCACTTTCGTCTGCCATCGAGATATCTAGGATAACTACATTTGGCTTGCACGCAGGTAATCCCACTCGAGCTTCTGCTACCGAGCTAAATTCACCTACAACATTCATGTCTGTTTCAAGGCTCAGCAATTGAGCAAATCCAGAACGAACAATGACATGGTCATCAACAAGCGCTACGTTAATCATCTTAAATACCAAACTTCAGCAATACACAAACGAAAATGAGCTCTCAAAGAGCCCAATAAAAACCTACTATGATACTAAATTGACCAAGTTTATTTAATGATCTAGCGCGCTTTGACTGGCAAAGCGCGCTGTTTGATTAAGCTTGGTTTTCTGCGAGTTCAAGCTTTTTCTTGTTTTGACGGATCTTTTTCTCTTCCGCGATAGCAACGAAAGCCAGCAAAACAATACAAATCATTGCAGAGGTATCTAGGGCAGCAAACGTGCCTTTCCAACCCGTTAGACCAAAGATTGGCGTGCCGTCTGCAATCATACCAAGACCCAGTTTCGCGAAACTGTCACCAATTAGGTAAGCGAATGTGCCTTTTACGCCATCTGCAACACTGATTGCTTTTTTAGGAACAAAGCCAACCGCAGCAACACCGATAAGCAGTTGAGGACCAAACACGAGGAAGCCTAGAACAAATAGCGACGCTAGGTACATGAACTCGCTCGTTGCGTGTTGGTAGAACTCAAGTGATACGATGATCAAACCCAAAGAAACACAAGCCACTAGCGCACGGCGACCGTTCGCAAGGTCAGACAGGTAACCCCACATCAGAGTCCCCACAAGCGCACCCACTTCGAATAGGGTAAAGCCAGAGATTGCTGTTTCTTTTGATAGACCGAGTTCTTGGTAAGCGTAGACCGTTGACCATTGGTCGATGCCGATACGCACGATGTAAAGGAAGATGTTTGCAAAGCAAAGTAGCCAGATAACTTTGTTTTTCAGTACGTACTCAACAAAGATTTCTTTCTTGGTCATTTGATTTTCTTCAGCCGCTTCGTCTTCTTCGCTGACTGCTTCATCAAATAGCTCTTCAACTTTACCTAGACCATATGCTTCTGGAGAGTCGTTACCAAAGCGCATGCCAATGAAACCAACGATGATCGCAATGATAGAAGGAAACACGAACATGCCGATTACGTGACCGTCGAACAAGTAGTTTGCACCAAACAGAGCTACACCTGCGGCACCCGCACCACCTACGTTGTGAGACATGTTCCAAAGACCTAGATAAGAACCACGCTTGTTACGCGGCGTCCACTTAGTTATGGTCGAGTAACTAGAAGGACCACCAGTACTTTGGAAGAAACCACTCAGTGCATAGAATGCGACCATCATGAACAAGCTCGCGCTACCGCCACCCATGCTGAAGCTGAAACCAAGCATCGCCAGACCAGAAAGGATAAGCATAAAAGGGAGGAATTGCTTGGTGTTCTTACCATCGGCGTAGTAGGAGACTACGGTCTTACCGATGCCGTAAGTGATCGAGAAACCGAGACCAATCAAGCCTAGGTCTGTCATCGACAAGCCGTAAGTTGAAATCATGTCATTTTGTGCGACGTTGAAGTTTTTACGGATCAGGTACATGGTCAAGTAGCCAATAAATACCACTAGGTAAGATTGGATAAATGGCTTAAACCACATTTTTCTACGTGCTTCGACAGGAAGGTCGAGGGTAGGCTTCCGGACTTGTTCAAGGAATTTTAACATCGTGAACTCTCTTGCATTAGTGTGATGCACTTGCGTGCTCGCTTTCTTTTAACTGTCGGCGATTGTAGAGAGTCCTCTTTTGAACCACATGAGAGGAGGGCTTAGATCGACTAGGAAAAATTCCTAGAAAACGATTGCTGATTAAGAAAGCGTGAAAATCATCACATTCATAGAAATATAAATATCACTTAAAAAGCGGATAGAACGTATCTATGGCGTGAATTGGCAAGTATTTGAACGGACAATGATCTATGTTGAAGACCAATGTGTGTTGGCTCTTCTGCTCAGAGTGAGTCGCCTCTCATTATCAAATTGCACTTGGATTGTGACTAATGACAGCTCGGAAGTTTGTGCATAAACTAGAATAATCCTTGGTATTTTAAGATGATAGCTTGCATGCCTAATACAGATATTCCTTTGGTTCACTCGGAAGAAGTAAAGCTTTTTGCCACTATGCTCAATGAGCTTGATGGTGATATTCACTCATTACTTGAATCCGCCCGAATGCCACAGGATATCTTGTCTAACCAATCCCTTGACGCGTTTGTTCCTGAGAGCGCGCTAAAAGCCGTCTTCCAAACGTTGGGGGAACGTGCATCACCAGAGAAGTTTGCCTTGCTTACTTGGACGCTTTGTCACGACATCTATGTGCCTAGATTTGCGAATCAAATTACTCAAACTCACTCGCTAAAAGCAGCGCTAGAAGAGGTATCCCAACTGCTTAAACAAATATCTGATAACGTGAGTATTTCTGTTCAATCGCGTGGCGGGAAATGGTGGCTAGTGAGAGAAAAACAGAACGCAGAAAGGGACTGGTTCCGTTACGCAGAAATGTTCTCCGCGATGTTCATGAATGAGTTGCTCAAAAAGCTTGTTGGCGCCCAATGGCGATTGGCAGAAGTCGGAATTCAAGATGTAGAAGCCGAACCTTTCAATCTGTTGCCGGGTATGAAGAGTGCGCAGTTCTTTACTGGTCGACCGGTTACTGCAATCTCAATTCCTAATGAATGGATTAACCAGCCGATTGCTTTCACACCATCTCAAACGGCGCCAAATACAAGTTTTCGTGGTGAGGATGATAAGTTCAGCGATGCCTTAGCAAGGGCGCTCACGCCTTATCTCTCGATGGGTAAGATCTCTATCCAGTTTGCTGGCGAGTTGATTGACATGAATGCTCGCACCATACAAAGGCGGCTAGCAAATGAGGATACGACGTATAGAGAAGTGATCGAAAGTTTGGTTCTCAAACAAACGCTAGAGCTTTTAGCGGACCGAGACCTGAGTATCACCCATATTGCGCTCAAAACAGGCTACTCCGATTCTGCTCATTTCACCCGTGCGTTTAAGCGAATGATGAAAATGACACCTAAAGCGTACCGTCAATCCTTGTCTTAATTAGTTACACATAAAGCCTCTGAATAATCGGAGGTTTTCGTCTCAACTCACATTGTAAACGAAGGCGCGAAACAGATGTTTGAGTGGGCGCGTAAATACGACCTGTTGATTGTAACGGGCGGCGATATGTTTGGCCCGTCTTACAATACGCGCCAAGCAGACAACATGGTTTGGATGGAGAAAGTCGGATTTACCCCTTATCAAATCATGAAGATGGGCACATCGAACGCAGCAGAAGTGCTTAGTTGGTCGGGTGGTATGAATCCATATAAATACGGAAAGCTCGGAGTTGTAGAGCCGGGGGCTTATGCCGATGTTGTGCTGGTGGATGGAAATCCTTTGCAAGACATCACAGTTCTTAACGATTACCAAGATAAATTCAAAATAATTATGAAAGACGGCAAGATCCACAAGAACACCTTGTAGTAAACTCTTTCGACTATTTGGGGACGAAGGCTGTCCCCAAATTTTTCTCTAAAAGACAAAGAACGATTCAAGGGAACGTATGAAGAAGTACCTATTAGCTGGCTTAGTTTTGCTGGCTTCATCAAATGTATCCGCCGACCAACTTAGTTGGCAGCAATTATTGCCAGTCAATGTTCCTCAAATTGAAGACCCATTTGTAAAACTTACCGATCAACAGCTTTTCGAACTTGGTTCTCTTGCAAGATACCGCGATTCTCAAAATCTTAATGAGCAACAGAAGCAAACCATGAAAGAGTTAGAGGACAGTTTAAAAGCTGACGACTTAGACATTGAATGGTTGTTCAAAAAGCGAAACGAAATTACTGAACATCGTCGTATGTTGGCATCAATGCCAAACGCAACACTTACCGAAGATACTTATGAAATTCCAGGCTTTGTAACGCCAGTAGAATTTAACAATGACGTTGTCACAAAATTCTTCCTTGTTCCCACCATAGGCGCATGTATCCATACACCACCACCTCCAGCAAACCAGATTGTGTTGGTTGATTACCCGAAAGGTTTGAAACTGACTTCTCTTTACGAACCAATTTGGGTGAAAGGAGATCTGCACGTGAAAAAGACCAAAGCAGACGTTTCATACTCTGATGGTGCTGCGAACGTAGAAACTATCTACCAAATGGACGAGGTTTCTATCCGACCTTACCAATAAGAGTCTATTATCGAAATGACATAAAGCAGTGAGCTGTCGCTTAATGGCAATTTTCAAAACTCTGAATCATTAAAATCTCTTTCTAGAAATCAATTTAATGAGAACCCAGACATGAAAGTAACTGTTCCCAAGCTTAGTTTTATCGCTCTTTCACTTGTAATGGCGTCATCGGTTAACGCGGCGAACTTTGGTAGCCCTGATACGGTAGACAATACTATTGCAGAAAATGCTCGAGAAAAACGCTCATGGCGTGAGTCATTAGCTGAAGAACACAATGTTACTTTCGGTCTGGATTATCAATTCCTTGGACTAACGGCCTCAACCCCTCAAAGTGGTGGTGAAGATACGGCAAGTGCTGGTGTTGCTCGCTTTTATGGTAGCTGGGATCTGATTGGTCTTGATTCAGGCAATACAGGCGGTCTGGTTTGGAAAGTCGAACATCGCCATGCTTACAACGATTTGTCACCAAAAGAGTTCAGCTTTATCGGAAATGGGCTTGGTTATGCAGGCATGATTGGTCCAGCATACAGCGATCAAGGAGCTCGTCTAACCAACCTATACTGGAAACAAAAACTGAATGATGGCAAAACTTCCTTCATGGTGGGTTTCCTAGATACGACTGACTACGTTGATGCCTATGCATTGGCAAGCCCTTGGACCGGATTTACTAACCTTGCATTCAGTACTGGTGGAGGCTCGATTGGTCTACCGGATGATGGGATTCTCGGCTTAGCCGTGGGACACATGCTGACTGATAACTTCTATATGGTTGCAGGTGTCGCAGATGGTAAAGGGCGTTCAGATGAGCCATTTGATGGCTTCGATACCTTATTCAACGATCATAAATTGTTTACCACGTTCGAGCTAGGTTGGACGGCGTCACAAGACCAAATCTATACCGATAATGTTCACCTAACGGCTTGGCATTTAGATGGCGACACGCAACATAACCTAACGAATAAAGACAGCGGACAGGGTATTAACTTTTCAGCAAGCTACTTTGCTACAGAGCAATTAATGCCATTTGTTCGTGGTGGCTTTTCGGAAGGTGATGTGGCGCTTTATGATCGCTCCCTAACGGTGGGGATTGGTTATTTTGGTTTAGGTAAGCCAACCAACAACCTAGGCTTCGCGGTTAACTGGAGCCATGTTAACGATAACCTAGAGCAAGCCTATGGTGTGGATGACTCTGAACAGTTCACTGCCGAGCTTTACTACAACATGCAGTTAAACGACTACATTCAAATTACCCCTGATATTCAATACATCAAAGACCCAGCATTTTCGAACAAAAGCAGCACTTGGGTATTAGGTCTTCGCGCGAGAATATTCATCTAGATGATTATGTTTATTTGCCTTACTAATAATAACTGTATATAAATACAGTTATTATTGTTTTGGGTTAATTTTGCTATTGCGAAGAGAAAGGGAAAGGCAATGAACATCGCGTTAAGAGACAAAATCATTCAGGTGTGTAAGAAGAAAATAGAGCAGAAAGGCGACAATGTTGGCGTGTCCTTTTATGCCTTTTTTGCTAATAAGAATGACAATCCTGAGTTATTGATGGAAGCGGCGACTTGGTGGATTCAAACTCATCAACTCGATCACTTCGAAAAAGCGACCAAGATTATTCAATTAGTCGAATCCGAAATGTAGAAAGGGGCACATAACGTGCCCCTTTTTTATTTTCAGCCCTAAACCTTAGATTTTTAGAATCAGAGATTAAGCTTTTGCGAACTTGTAAGTACGGTAACCGCCAAGCAGGTTACGCGCTTTAAACCCTGAGTTGACCAGTTGACGATAAGCGACGTTACCGCGCAAACCAACCTGACAATAAATCACGATTTCTTTGTCTTTCGGCAGCTCATTCATACGTTGGCGAAGCTGGTCGACAGGAACATTGATCGCGCCTTCAATGAAGCCGACAGATTCCAATTCTCCCGGATTACGAACATCAAGCAGCACTTGGTTTTCTGACAGGTTGTCGATTTCATCAAAATGAATCGCTGTTGCGTCACCTTTAATGATGTTGTTCGCAACGAAAGCCGCTTGGTTAATCACATCTTTCGCTGAACCATAAGGTGGCGCGTAAGTTAGCTCAAGGTGTTGCAGCTGTTCTACCGTCATGCCAGCACGCTGAGCAACTGCCATTACGTCAATACGTTTATCAACGCCGTCTTTACCTACTGCTTGCGCACCTAAAATCTTTCCGGTTAAAGGATCAAACAGCATTTTGAACGACACAGTTTCTGCGCCAGGGTAGTAACTCGCGTGGCTAGCTGTGTGGACATACACTTTTTCATAAGCGATGTTTTCACGTTTAAGCTGCTTCTCGTTTTTACCCGTAGAAGCAACGGCTAAATCAAAGATCTTACAGATCGCCGTGCCTTGTGTACCTTGATAAGTTTCTTGGCGGCCAAGCATGTTGTCTGCTGCCATACGACCTTGACGGTTTGCCGGACCTGCCAACGGAACAAGTGTTTGTTCGCCAGTGACAAAGTCTTTCTCTTCAACCGCATCACCAACGGCATAAATAGAAGGATCGCTGCTCTGCATATACTCGTTGGTGTAAATACCGCCTAGCGCACCAATTTGAAGACCGGCTTCTTGTGCAAGTTTTGTCTCCGGGCGAACACCAATCGCCATGATTAGGATATCGGTATCAAGTTGGTCACCATTGTTTAGAGACAGTGTCAGCTTTCCTTGAAGGTGTTGGTGCGTGTCATCTTCACCCGCTTCGTTGTTAGCGACAGATTGGTTCGCAATATATTCAACAGAAGATAGAGCAACGCCTAAGCGCAGGTCGATGCCTTTCTCACGAATTTCTGCATGAGCAAAACCAGCCATTTCTCGGTCAACGGGCGTCATCACTTGATCCGCCATTTCAACCAATGTGGTTTTTACGCCAAGCTGGTGGAAGGCTTCCATCATTTCTAAACCGATAAAACCACCGCCAACGACCGTAGCGTGTTCAACTTTGTTGGTTTCGATCGTTTTAATGATGCGATCCATATCTGGAATATTGCGCAGCGAATGCGTTAACGGGTTATCAATACCCGGAATAGGCGGCACTACTGGACCTGCACCAGGGCTGAGTAGAAGAAAGTCGTAGCTCTCTTGGTATTCAGAGCCATCAAGTAGATTCTTAACCGTAACCGTTTTATCTTGGCGGTTAATTGAAACCACTTCGTTCATCACACGAACATCAACATTGAAACGCGCTAAGAAGCTCTCAGGCGTTTGAAGAAGCAGTTTGCTGCGTTCTTGGATATCGCCACCAATGTGGTACGGCAAGCCACAGTTTGCAAATGACACAAATGGACCGCGTTCAAACATTATGATTTCTGCGTCTTCACTAAGACGACGAGCGCGAGCTGCTGCAGATGCACCGCCAGCAACACCACCAATAATCACGATTTTGCTCATGGATTTCTCCTACTGAATGATCGAAAACGCCTACACCTTACTTAAATAAATTAGCCATGTCTAATGTTAATTTGACTACATTAGCATTGACTTAATAATATTAATTAGTAATATCTAATAAAACTTAACGTATTGATGAAGGGGCATAAGAATGGGCGACAGTATGCTACAAAGCGCGACCGAAGCGAGTGAGCTACTTAAAATTATGGCTCATCCGGAGCGCTTAATTGTGATGTGCAAGCTAATTGAAGGCGAAAAAGGGGTCGGTGAACTGTTTGAAGGCTCAACATTAAGCCAATCAGCCTTTTCACAACACCTCACCGTATTGAGAAAACACGACATCATCAAAGCTCGAAAGGTGTCTCAGCAGGTGTTTTATTCGATTTCTGATGGGAGAGTCGCTCCGCTGATCGAAGCGTTTAACCAAGTTTTCTGTAAGCAATAATTCAAACTTTATATTGGTGATTGTTATGTTTGAAGTTCCTTGGATGTCGCTTTTGGGCGGCGTAATGGTTGGCGCATCAGCGGTAATATTGATGCTATTCACAGGTAAGACAGCGGGAATCAGCGGGATCTTAAATGGCGCGATTGAGAATGCAGACCGCGTTTGGCGAATTGTCTTCTTAATTGCGATGGCATTGGGCGGTGTGTTTGCTGTTTATGCTCTTGGCGGGCATGTACCAACTGAGTACAGCAGTTCTCTTATCTTAGTTGTCGTTGCAGGTTTACTTGTTGGGGTCGGTACCCGTATCGGTAATGGTTGTACGAGTGGTCATGGCATTTGTGGAATGGGGCGCTTCTCTGTCCGTTCTGTTGTCGCGACGTGTACTTTTATGGCGACAGCCATGCTAACCGTCTTGCTAGTATCGTGAGGAATAGTGTCGTTATGAAAACTGACGTTATGCAAAATGTTAAACAAATTTCCATTGTCGCATTTTCTGGTGCGCTTTTCGGTATGGGTATGGTGATTTCCGGTATGGCTGATCCGGCAAAAGTGATCGGCTTCCTAGATATTACCGGCGCATGGAACCCAAGCTTAGCCTTCGTTATGGGCGGAGCACTTGCGGTGTTCGTTCCTGCTTACCTTTTATTAATAAAGCCAAGAAGCGAATCTGTTTTTGGTGATGAGATTGTCTGTCCAACTTCTAAAACGATAGACAAAAAGCTAGTTGGTGGTGCAGTTCTGTTTGGTATTGGGTGGGGCTTACTGGGTGTGTGTCCTGGCCCTGCGGTTGCCAGCCTTTTTACTGGCAACATACAAGTTCTGCTCTTTATAGCGGCAATGTTGGTTGGGTCATTCACCGCTAAAAGAGTGGTTCGTCATTAAAAAGAGAGCGTCGTAGACACCGGGCAATGGTCACTCAGTTTGTAGTCGAGTACATCTTGTGTTTTGAAAACGGTTTGAACACCAGACGACGCCTTTAAATCACCACTCACAATAATGTGGTCTATCACCGAGCGGAATTGGTGGGTTTTATTCGGATTACGATTAGAACGCACCTTACATTCCGCTTTGGTATTTTTGGTCACTAACTTAGCATCGGTATTGTCCGATAGCACGTCCCATAACCAATCTCCTCGATAACCCAAATTGTGGTTAAAGTCGCCAAGCACCACATAGTGTTGTTTGTTGTCCTCGCGCGCTTTTATCCACTTTGCTAGTGCCTGTCCTTGTTGTTTCACTATCTTACAATCGCGGTTATTGCGATACGCACCACTACAACCCGCTTTTAGATGTACAGAGAGTAGGTGAGTTTCGTTGTCTTGGTTAGGATTCAAAACAAGGTAGCTGGCGAAGCGGAGCTTGCTGTTGCCTCGTGTGATAGAAAAGTCAGGCTTGTCCAATACGTTTACGCCATTGCGTACCGCGAAACCTGTGTACTGGTTGGTATCGTTGAACTGAAGATGTCGATTAGAAGTGCTCGCACGATCAGACAAATAAATAGTGAAGTCATTACCAACCGTTTTTTGGATTGCAGCTGCACTTTCGACTTCTTGAAAAGCGAGAATATCAACTTGTGTGTTATCCACATAGTGGGCCAGTTTTTCAAAATCTTGTGGTGTTCTCGAAACTTTACCACCACTTATAGATAACCATTCTATATTCCAGCTGGTTAAGTTGACGGAATTTTGAGCAAATGAAAAAGAACTAAAAAGTAATATCGTCGTAACAAAAAGTGATCGCATTTTGGTCTATCGCACTCCTATCTTTTAGCGCATTCCTTTCCATCCTTTATCCTATAAGACCTCTAAAAAAAGCAAGTGGATTTCGCTCCAATTTTGCAATTTTCACAGTTTTCTTCGCAACTGAGATCAACGCCAATAAGATCGATTTGTTCTTGTTCGCTACCCATTTTTTATTGATCAAAATCAATGTTTTCAATTGGTGCTTCTCGTTAAATACGCCACAATATATTGTGTCATCAGAATAAGAAATAACCCCATATAGTGTATTTGTGGATAAGTCTGTGAGTATTTTGGGGTAAGGAGAAAAAGTGAAACCAATCGTAATCAAGCGTGACGGCTCAAGAGCTCCGTTCAACAGGGATCGTATTCAAGCAGCAGTAGAAGCTGCAGCGGAAAACAAAGACAAAGATGTCGCCATTTATGCACTAAATGTTGCTCTGGCAGTTGAGTTACAGCTTCAGGATCACGATGAAGTTCACATTCATGAGATTCAAGACTTAGTCGAAAATGAACTCATGCAAGGTCCTTACAAAGCCCTAGCTCGTTCTTACATTGAATACCGCCACGATCGCGACATCGCTCGTGAGAAGCAAAGTGCACTAACTCGCGAAATCGAAGGTCTAATTGAAGAAAGCAACCTAGATCTAATCAACGAGAACGCGAACAAAGACGGTAAAGTGATTCCGACTCAACGTGACTTGTTGGCTGGTATCGTAGCGAAACACTACGCGAAGACACACATCCTTCCACGCGATGTGGTTCAAGCGCACGAAGTAGGTGATATTCACTACCACGATTTGGATTACGCTCCGTTCTTCCCAATGTTTAACTGTATGCTTATCGATCTTAAAGGCATGCTAACGCACGGCTTTAAAATGGGTAACGCTGAGATTGATACTCCTAAATCAATTTCGACTGCAACAGCAGTAACGGCACAGATCATTGCTCAAGTAGCGAGCCACATATACGGTGGTACAACCATCAACCGTATTGATGAAGTACTAGAGCCGTACGTAATGACAAGCTACGAGAAACACCTAGAGATCGCAAAAGAGTGGAACATTGCTGAGCCAGAAGAGTTCGCAAAATCACGCACTGAGAAAGAGTGTTACGACGCGTTCCAATCTCTAGAATACGAAGTAAACACGCTACACACGGCGAACGGGCAAACCCCATTCGTTACGTTCGGTTTTGGTCTTGGTACAAGTTGGGCATCACGCCTGATCCAGAAGTCTATTCTGAAGAACCGTATTGCAGGTCTAGGTAAGAACCGTAAAACAGCGGTATTCCCTAAACTGGTATTCGGCATCAAAGATGGCTTGAACCACAAATCAGAAGATCCAAACTACGACATCAAGCAACTTGCGCTTGAGTGTGCGTCCAAGCGTATGTACCCAGACATCCTTAACTACGACAAAGTAGTAGAAGTAACGGGTTCATTCAAAACGCCAATGGGTTGTCGTAGCTTCCTTGGTACTTACGAAGAAAACGGCGAGCTGATTCACGAAGGTCGTAACAACCTTGGCGTAGTAAGTTTGAACCTTCCTCGTATCGCTATCCGTGCAAACGGCAGTGAAGAGAAGTTCTACGAGCTTCTAAACGATCGCCTACGTCTTGCTCGTAAAGCGCTAGAGACACGTATTTCTCGTCTAGAAAACGTGAAAGCACGTGTTGCTCCGATCCTTTACATGGAAGGCGCATGTGGTGTTCGTCTGAAAGCGGACGACTCAATCGCAGATATCTTCAAGAACGGTCGTGCGTCGATTTCTCTTGGTTACATCGGTGTACACGAAACAATCAACGCGCTATTCGGTACAGAAGCGCACGTTTACGACGATGCTGTTCTACGTGAAAAAGCAGTAGCTATCATTAAGCACTTGAAAGACACAGTAAACGGCTGGGCAGAAGATACCGGTTACGGTTTCAGCCTCTACGCAACGCCAAGTGAAAACCTATGTAGCCGTTTCTGCCGTATCGATGCGAAAGAGTTTGGCGTAATCAAAGGTGTAACAGACAAGGGTTACTACACTAACAGCTTCCACCTAGATGTTGAGAAAACAGTAAACCCATACGACAAGATCGACTTTGAGATGCCTTACCCAGAAATCTCAAGCGGCGGCTTTATCTGTTACGGCGAGTTCCCGAACATGCAACGTAACGTTGAAGCACTAGAAAACGTATGGGACTACAGCTACACCCGCGTACCATACTACGGTACCAACACACCAATCGATGAGTGTTACGAGTGTGGCTACAACGGTGAGTTTGACTGTACAAGTAAAGGTTTCACTTGCCCAAGCTGTGGCAACCATGACTCAACCAAAGTGTCAGTTACACGTCGTGTTTGTGGCTACTTAGGCAGCCCAGATGCACGTCCGTTTAACTTCGGTAAGCAAGAAGAAGTGAAGCGTCGAGTTAAGCACCTGTAAGGTTCACTTAAGCTCAAACCCAATAATGAAAATCAACCTGTCGTGGGTTGATTTTCTTTTCTAGCCAGCAAAACAAGGCACGATTATGAACTACCACCAATATTATCCAATTGACGTTGTTAACGGACCAGGTACACGCTGCACGCTATTTGTGTCGGGCTGTGTACACCAGTGCCGCGGCTGTTATAACCAGTCGACGCAACGCTTGGATTCTGGTGTGTTTTTCACGCAAGAAGCGGAAGACAAAATCATTGCAGACCTAAACGACACGCGCATCAAACGCCGTGGTTTATCTCTGTCTGGTGGTGATCCTTTGCATCCAGCGAACGTGCCGCACATTCTTAAGCTTGTAAAACGCGTAAGAGAAGAGTGCCCAGGCAAAGATATTTGGATTTGGACAGGTTACACGCTTGAAGAACTAGACGATGCACAGCGCGAAGTGACTCAGTACATCGACACATTAATCGATGGCAAATACGAGCAAGATAAACGAGACCTCAATCTAGAATGGCGAGGCAGCTCGAATCAAATTATCCATCGATTCACTGAGCTTTAAGCGATATGAAAAGGGCACATTCGTATAATTCGGATGTGCCCTTTTGGTGTGAGTTCTTTTAAAGCTTTGCTCGATAGATGAGTCGCGCTGTTGTGATCTTACTATAGCACAACACTTCAGTTACGCTGTCACAGTTGGATCATCATCAACCATGTTATTAATCCATCGCTTAGACTGAATTCGGTGAGTTGTTAGAATGCCTTTTACCAATTCTTCGACCAGTAGAGACATCAACACCCAATGCAGTGGTAAACCTAACACCATTCCAGTGTAGTAGGTAAGCGGAATACCAATCGCCCATTGACCAAACGTGTCGATGAAAATGCTATAGCGAATATCAGCGCCACTCTTTAATACGCCCCCAATACCAACCATGTTAAACACACGCAGTATCATGCCTAGCGCAAGTACTAAACATACGTTCAGCGCCATTTGTGTGTCTGTGAGCGGGCTCATTTCCAGTAAATTCAATATTAAAGGCGAGCTAACCCACACAGCAAAAAACAACACAGTTGCGAGCACGGCGCTGGTTAAGACATACCACCAAGCGGTCTTCTCAACACGGTCATATTGCTGAGCGCCAATGTCATTCCCAAGCAACACAGACGCGGCAACAGCGAATCCCATAAAGGTTGAAATCAATACGCCTTCAATCGGCGATAGGAAAGAGATAATCGCCAGTTCGGTTACGCCTAATTGACCGTAAATGATGCTGTAGATAATCAGGCCGCCGGTCCACAACGCATCGTGGATCAGCATTGGCATAGAGACTTTGAAATATTTGTTCCGATACGTCTTTATTGTACCTTCACGCCAATCTGAACGGGTAGGGAGCAGATACGCGTATCGACGACAGAAGAAATAAACCAGAATCGCCGTTTGAAAGAATCGAGAAATCAAAGTTCCCACTGCTGCGCCAAACACGCCCCATTGTGGAAAACCAAGTAAACCAAAGATCAAAACTGCATTGAGGAAGATGTTTACAACAATGGCAGCAATACTGACGTAAGTCGGCATCTTCGCTTCACCGACTGATCTCAACACCGATTCAATGGGAACAACGACAGCCGTGCCAATCAAACTCAATCCAGTTACCACCAAGTATTCCCTCGCGTACCCAACATACTCGGGGTCGTCCGCCATAAAAGAGACAATCTCTTTGTCGTAAACCACATACAACAAGATAAACGGCAAGGTCACGACCAACGAAATAAACCAAGATTGAGCGAGTGTTCGTCTTATTCCCGCAAGGTTCCCCGAACCATAATATTGAGAGGCTAAAACCGTTACAGCCCCACACAAACCAAACACCACAGCAAGGTTAAAGAAAAAGATTCGGTTACCGACACCCACCGCAGCAGTAGCGGACTCACCAAGTTGACTAACCATGAAGATATCCACGGCTCCGAGCAACGAAAACAGCATAGATTGGAGCGAGACAGGAACGCCAATCGCAACCAGTTTTTTCCAAAATGCTTTGTCTATGTATTGACGTGTTAAGAGCATCGCATTTCTCCTCTAAGAATAATGCGAGTAGTTTATCCACATGATTTAGCGGTGTATTTTTCAAAGACATCCAATAGTTTTGCGAAACTATCCAGTCTCTGTGGGAGTTACTCTAACTCCGAGACGAAAGTACCTTAGTGAGTCGATGAATCATGGAAGAAAAACAAGAACGCTACACCATTTCAGATAAAACCTATCAAGAACTCATCGATCATACCCGTGTACTTGCGCTTGAAGAACGCGGTATTGTCCAATGTGGAATCGCTACTTGCCGAGATTTTTTTTCCGTTTATCGCAAAAACCAAAAAAAGCACATGTTGTTATACACCGTCCGTGGAAGAGGTTGGCTAGAGAGCGGGGCATGTCGATATGAGTTAGAACCGGGGTCATTAGTAATTGTTCCAGCTGGAACGGAAAATGGATTTGGGATGGAAGATGAAACATGGCAAATCGCTTGGGTTTTCCTTTCACAAGATAAAGAATGGCCAATGGTTAATGAAGAGATCGAATACCAACTGACCCCTGCACCAGAAGTGCTGTATTCCTGCATTCAAACGCTACTGCGCAGTATCAACTTGCCTATTGACTACGGAGGTGAGGTAGGAGCTCACAGTGTTGCTCAATTAGAGCTTATGCTAAATATGCCACACTCAGATTCCCTTTCGCGTAATCAATTAAAACTACGACGTGTGTTCGATCTAGTGCAACGGCAACTTCATAAAGATTGGACAGTTGAACAACTCGCAGCGCTATATCCTTGTTCTGAGCCGCACCTTCATCGTTTAACTCATCAACAATTTGGAAGAAGTCCGATAGCACATCTCACACGCATGCGGATGGAATATGCAGCTCGATTGTTGCGTTCGACAGAATGGTCAATTCAACACATTGGTGAAATCGTGGGGTATCCTACTAGTGCGAACTTCAGTACCCGTTTTAAAGCCTGGTCGAGCATGACCCCACGTGAATTTAGAAAGAATGGTAAACTTGACTCAAACTCGGATGAGTGAATCGTTCTTTTTATAACCGATTGAGATCATAAAACGCGTTCGTTCCCAGTATTTTGTCCTCTAATTGATGAAATCCGTTAAAAATCCTTTCGCCATTTTTAACGAAAGTGTTACCGTGAGGTTCGATACTTGAATTTCAAAGGGTTATGACTTTCATGCTTTCTAATCTACCAACTCCTGTATTAGATCCTATTTTATCTCTTTCCGTCGCATACCGCGGCGATGAACGCCCTAACAAGGTTGACCTTGGTATTGGCGTATACAAAAACAGCGCTGGCGAAACACCAATCATGAAAGCAATTCAAATGGCACAAGAAGTGGTCGTTGAGAACCAAAAGACTAAGTCTTATGTTGGTCTTGCAGGCTGTGAAGAATTCAACCAAAGCATGATCGACCTCCTTCTAACGGGAACATCAGCCACAGATCGCGTTGCTGCTATTCAAACGCCTGGAGCAAGTGGTGCATTGCGTATGCTGGGTGACCTAATGAAGGTCGCACAACCAGATACGACGGTTTGGATTTCAAATCCTAGCTACGTAAATCACAAACCAGTGATGGAAGCGGCTGGGCTGAAAGTTAAGTTCTACCATTACTTCTCTCCAGAAACCAAGCAAGTCGATACAGCAAAAATGCTCGAAGACCTTTCTAAAGCTGGTCCTTCTGATGTAGTACTTCTGCATGGTTGTTGCCACAACCCAACGGGTGCAGATATTGATTTTTCAGCGTGGCAGACAATCACTGAGCTTTCTCAAAAAAATGGTTTTACGCCATTCGTAGATATTGCTTACCAAGGTTTTGGTGACGGCTTAGAAGAAGACGCAAAAGGTCTTCGCTTTATGGCTGACAACGTTGAAGAAATGCTGATCACGACTTCTTGTTCTAAAAACTTTGGTTTGTACCGTGAACGTACCGGTGCAGCGATTGTGATCGGCAAGAATGCAAAAGATGTGGCGAATGCGAAAGGTAAACTGCTTACGCTAGCACGTTCAACATACACTATGCCGCCAGATCACGGCGCAGCATTAGTAAAAACTATTCTTCAAGATGCAAGCCTCACTTCCGTTTGGAAACAAGAATTGAACGAAATGCAGCAGCGCTTGTTGAATCTTCGTCAAACTTTGTGTAACGAATTGAGAAACAACCATAATACAGATCAATTTGATTTCATTGAGAGTCACAAAGGCATGTTTACTGTGCTAGGCTTTAGTGAAAACCAAATGGCGCAACTGCGTGAAGATTATGGCATTTATGGTGTCGGTGATGGTCGAATCAACATCGCTGGTTTAACCGAAACTCATATTCCTTACGTTGCTGACGCGATCCAAAAAATATCTCAACGTTAATTGGGAGAGTTAATGAAGAACTGGAAACTGATTCTGCCGCTAATGATGAGCGGTGGTCTTATTGCTTGTACGTCGACACCGACGACGACTGAGCCTGTTGAGCCAGAAAAACCAGTCGTGGAGCAGCCGGTAGAAAAACCGGATGTAAAACCAGAAGTAGACCCAAAACCCGAGGTGAAGCCGGAACAAAAACCGGAAACTAAGCCTGAGAAGAAACCCGATCCTAAACCGGCAAAACCACCGCAGGCAAAGAAAACACCTGATGGCATGTTGATCCTTGGTTCGGAAGAGTGGGTTTATGTACCAGACATTGACCAAACATTTAAAGGTCGTGTCGATACCGGTGCAACCACATCATCAATCAGCGCGACAGAAATAGTGCCGTTTGAACGAGATGGTAAAGACTGGGTTAAGTTTAAAATCGATATTAATGGTAAAGCGAGCAAAGAGTTCAAGTTACCTGTTGAACGTTGGGCAAAAGTTCGTCAATCCTCTTCAGAAGAAGTAGATAAGCGCGCTGTTGTTGTAGCTTACATTCAAGTTGGTGACCTAAAAGAGAAAACGGAATTCACACTGGCTGAGCGAGGCCACATGAATTTCCCAATCCTACTTGGTCGAAGCTTCTTCCGCGACGTTGCTGTTGTAGACGTATCTAAGAAGTATGTTCAAAACAAGCCAAGCGGCAAGTAAATCTCTGCTTCACGTAGCAAGCAAAAAAAAGCCTCTCATTCGAGAGGCTTTTTTACATAATATCAATGCGTTATTGAACTTTAATGTCGAACAACTTAGTAAGCAAAGCGTGCTGATAAAACAAGCTGTTGGCCGTAAGTACCGTTATTTTTTAAATCCGCACCCAACGACAGTTGTTGCGTAGAGTGAAAGCGTGCACCTAGGTTATAGATAGTCTTAGAGTCATCGTTGTCAATCAGTTGGCCAATACGACCATGTAGTTCAATGTTCTGCATAAACCAGACTCGAGTGCCGATGTTTACTTCTGTTTTCCACTCATCACCGTCGCCATTGTCTTGTTTGATGTTGTGAACCAACATTTGACCATAAATATCAGCAAATTGGCCTGCAGGACCATTGAAGCCAATACCGCCTGCAACATCCCAATCACCACTGAATTCACTATCAGCACGTCCAATAAAATGCGTATTTTCAGTAAAGTAGGTTGTGACTTCCCCACCAAACGTACCTGGGCTGGTACCCATGCGGAATTCCATTGTGTTGTAGTTGAAATTGTTTGCGTGAGCAGAAAGTGGCAAAACAGCGCACAAACCAAAGGCAGCAACCTTTAGAGCTTTACCTAGCATGGGTGTCTCCGGGCAAGAAAAATAATACGAACGAAAAAAAGGTCTGCAAAATGCAGACCAAGATTTACAAAGTATCATTTTAGGCGTTTTCCGTCACCTAATGCACTAGGACAAAGTGCTTATGATCATGGTGATGACGCCCAATTAAGCGGCAAGAGAGCAGTGCTTACATCACCACTAAGTGTTCAACTTCGATCTCTGGCTTACTACCGCCTTCAAACTCACCAAATAGACGAACTTTTGTAGTCTGGTCAATTGGTGTCGCTAGACGGATGTCGTCGTCCAACTCAACCATGATCTCGCCAGAGCCATCGCTAAAGATAAACTGGTCTGAGCGTGTTTGACGAAGTAGGTTGCCTTCTACGACCACGTCTTTCTCAGTGAACATGCTTGAGTCTTTAATCAATGCATCGACTTTTTCAACCGTTACAGGACCATTAAATTGAATGCTTGATTGACCGTGGTTGTGGTCTTTAGCCATTGCAACAGTAGGAGCGATAGCAAGTGCAGCGATAGTAGCGATAACAGTGTTTTTCATAATTTGGTTTCTCTATTAAAGTGTTTGTTTTGATGGTGCTATTAAAACAAACCTTATTTGAACCATTACTGATTCGAACATTCATATTCGATTCATTTTCTTGAGTCCTATGCTGAGATAACGTTATGATTGTGCACCTTCTTTTTTCTCTTATTAAACGTTCATGAAATCACCAATCCCTTCATTAATGGTTCAAGGCACAACTTCAGATGCCGGAAAAAGCGTCCTTGTGGCAGGTTTATGCCGTGTATTAGCTCGTAGAGGGATAAAAGTTGCCCCGTTCAAGCCGCAGAACATGGCTTTAAACAGTGCAGTAACGAAAGATGGCGGTGAGATTGGACGTGCTCAAGCCGTTCAAGCGCAAGCCTGCAACGTCGAGCCTACGGTTCATATGAACCCTGTGTTGATTAAGCCAAACAGCGATACGGGCGCTCAAATTATCTTACAAGGTAAAGCATTGTCCAATATGGATGCTGTCGGCTTTCACGATTACAAAAAAGTCGCAATGGGCACGGTATTAGACTCTTTCTCTAAACTGACCGAAGAATTCGAATCCGTGATGATTGAAGGCGCTGGCAGTCCAGCAGAAATCAACTTAAGAGAAAATGATATCGCCAACATGGGATTTGCCGAGGAAGCAGACGTTCCCGTCATTATTATTGCAGATATCGACCGCGGTGGCGTGTTTGCCCATCTTTACGGGACGCTAGCGTTGCTATCCGAATCTGAACAAGCGCGCGTTAAAGGTTTCGTAATTAATCGCTTCCGTGGCGACATCAGCTTGCTTGAATCTGGTCTGGATTGGTTAGAAGATAAAACGGGCAAACCTGTACTCGGAGTATTGCCGTACATTCACGGGTTAAACCTTGAAGCAGAAGATGCTATAACGGTTCAGCAAGAGCTGTCTTCACAAGTTAAACTCAATGTCGTGGTACCAGTTTTAACGCGCATTAGTAACCATACTGATTTTGATGTGTTGCGTCTAAATCCAGACATTAACCTTCGCTACGTTGGCAAAGGTGAGAAGATCGATAAAGCCGATCTCGTTATCTTGCCGGGTACTAAATCAGTCCGAGACGATTTGGATTATCTACGTAGCCAAGGGTGGGACAAAGACATTCAACGCCACATTCGCTTGGGCGGCAAAGTCATTGGCATCTGTGGCGGCTACCAGATGCTTGGCAACTTAATTGATGACCCAAGTGGCGTAGAGGGCCGGCCTGGTCGTAGTGAAGGCCTTGGTTTGTTAGACATCACCACAACTCTAACCGATAGCAAACAGCTTACAAACACACGAGCAGAGCTTTCTCTTAACGGTAAAAAAGCCAATGTGAAAGGTTATGAAATCCATGTGGGAAGAAGTGAAGTGCAGGGCGCTCAACCTATCAAGTTAAATTCTGGCGAAGCAGAAGGCGCGCTTAGTGAATGTGGCCAAATCATGGGAACCTACCTACACGGGTTCTTCGATGAGGCAGATATCTTGAGCCTTGTTTCAGAATGGGTAAACGGCACTCAAATCAAACAACAAGACTTTGAACAGCTCAAAGAACAGGGCATTAATCGAATTGCAGATGCGATAGAACAACATATGAATCTTGACTTTCTGTTCAAATAAAACCAGTTTTTAACTGTCTGAAGCATAAATAAAAGTGGAGATTGCTTTCCACTCATTCATCTTCTGCCTGTCTAGCACCGGAGTGTTTTTATGAAAGCATGGAAAATTCATGCTTGCCTAGTGGCAATATTGAGCGTTTCATCAGCAGCAAACGCGGCAACTGACTTAAAAATTTATGCAGCGTCGTCAATGACTAATGCGATTGATGATATTGCTCAAAAATTCGAGCAAAAATACGATGTATCAGTCACACCTGTATACGGTGGTTCATCATCCATTGCTCGCCAAATTCTAAATGGCGCACCGGCCGATGTGTTTATCTCTGCAAACACTAAATGGATGAATTACCTAGTAAAATCAAAAGCCGTAAAGAGTGACAATGTCACTACTTTAGTGCAAAATTCCCTCATTGTCATTGCGCCGCAAAATAGCAGTATTGCAACATTTGATTTCTCTGATGCTGATGCTTGGAATGAGGCACTGGACGGCAACCGCCTTGCTCTAGGCAATCCAGTGTCCGTTCCTGTCGGAATGTATGCAAGAGAGTCTTTAACTAACCTTGGCGTGTGGAAAGTACTAGAACGTCAAATTGCTCCAGCAAAGAACGTTCGTCTTGCACTTGCGCTAGTAGAGCGAGCGGAAGCCCCGTTGGGAGTGGTCTACAAAACGGATGCACAATTGACAACTAAGGTGAAAATAGTTGGAGAATTTGCAAGCGATACTCACGCAGACATCGTTTACCCAGCCGCGATTGTGAAAGACTCAATACAATCAAAACAATTCTTCCAGTACTTGAAGTCGGATGAAGCAAAACAAGTCTTTGCTCATTACGGTTTTCAATAAAAGGGATCAGAGTGTCAGAACTTGAATACCAAGCCTTAATGCTAAGCCTAAAAGTCGGCACCTATGCCGTCGTTTGGTTGATTCCAATAGGCGTTGCTCTCGCTTGGTTACTGTCTAGAAAAGAGTTTATCGGTAAGTCCATATTAGACAGCTTGATTCATCTTCCACTCGTATTACCTCCTGTGGTTATTGGTTACTTGCTACTGATCTCTCTCGGTCGTCAAGGATACTTGGGTGGGTGGCTATATGAACACTTTGGTTTAATATTCAGTTTCAACTGGAAGGGGGCCGTCATCGCCTGTATCGTCGTTGCCTTACCATTAATGGTCCGTTCGGTTCGATTGAGTTTAGATACGATTGACCCCAAATTAGAACACGCAGCGTCAACCCTCGGAGCGTCGCCGTTAAAAGTCTTTGTCACAATTACGCTTCCGTTAACTATTCCTGGAATCATCACTGGTACCATGCTCTCGTTTGCACGCAGTTTAGGAGAGTTCGGTGCCACTATCAGCTTCGTTTCGAACATACCAGGGGAAACGCAAACCATCCCACTAGCTATGTACAACTTTATAGAAACGCCTGGTGCTGAAATGGAGGCCGCGCGCTTGTGCATCATTTCTATTGCCTTAGCTCTGTCGACGTTAATGATCTCAGAATGGTTAAATCGTAAAGCCGCAGCGCGTCTGGGGGCCAAGCGATGAGTATAGAAATTCAATTTAAACAATCACTTGGTGAAACCAACTTTGACATTAATCTGTCGTTACCGCGTAACGGAATAAGTGCGCTATTTGGTCGTTCCGGAGCCGGAAAAACGACTCTAATTAACGTTATTAGTGGATTAGTTACACCACAGCAAGGCAAAGTGGCGATTGGCGAGCACATCCTTTTCAATAGTGATGCGGGTATTAATCTACCGACGCATAAGCGCAAAATTGGTTATGTATTTCAAGATTCTCGCTTGTTTCCGCATTATTCAGTAAAAGGAAACTTGCTCTATGGTGTTGTAGAAAAAGATGAAGAGTATTTCGATAAGGTCACAGAATTACTTGCTATTAAACCACTGTTAAAACGCTTCCCAGTTTCTTTGTCGGGCGGTGAAAAGCAACGTGTAGCCATTGCGCGAGCACTACTTTCTAAGCCTAATCTGCTTTTGATGGATGAACCTTTGGCTTCCTTAGATATGCCACGTAAGCGAGAAGTCATGCCATTTTTAGAAGAGTTGTCTGAGCAGGTCAACATTCCGATCGTGTACGTTACGCATAGCTTGCAAGAAATCCTACGCTTGGCCCAACACCTTTCGATTCTCGACAAGGGACGAATCATGACGTCAGGTAAGCTTGAAGAAGTATGGGCGTCTCATGCGATGCGTCCGTGGCAGTCATTTTCCGATCACAGTAGCTTGTTTGAGGGCAAAATTGCGACCCATCATGACAAATACGCGTTAACGTGCGTAAAGCTCGCACCAAAGGCTTGTTTGTGGGTTCAAAAGGTCGATGGTGAGCCAGATACGTCAATTCGCCTGCAAGTGCGTGCCAATGATGTCTCTATAGCTTTGGAAAAACCAGTTGCGACGTCTATTCGTAATGTACTGTCAGCGACCGTTGCATCCATTGAAGAATTCAATGCTGGCGAAGACAAACAAAGTATTACGGTATCGCTGAAGTTAGATACTGACTGCCACTTATGGGCGACCATTACGCCTTGGGCGTTGGATGATTTGAATTTAAAAGTCGGTGACATGGTGTACGCACAAGTAAAAGGGGTCAGTGTAACGCAGAGAGATATCTCGTTGGCGCATCACTAGCGCGTAACCAGATTATACGAAATAAAAAAGGCCGCAATTGCGGCCTTTAACTTAACTGAAGTAAATGGGAAGAATTACTTCACAAATACTTCTTTAAATTCACGCTTAAGAAGAGGATCGCGACGCGCTTTCTTAAGTTGCTTAACCATGTCTTTCACACAGTTGTGAAGAACATTGTCAAGAAGTTGAGAACGGTAGTCTTCTTTGTCTTCATCTGTCATGTTTTCAGGCAGATTAAGCGTTGGGAATTCTTCCATTACGTTTAGACCAGCGAATGCTTGGCCAACCGTTACTAGAGCGTGGAATTGCTCAAAGTTGTCCAGAATGTTTTGTGCACTTGCAGGCATTTCGTCCCAAGACGCACGAACAGCTTCTTCAGACACTTCATGGATAGAGGTAACCATCTCGAACATTTGCTCTGGAACTTCGTCAAATTCGATAACTTTACGTAGTTCAGGAGAAATGGTTTCTAGATCGATTTTTTTGCTTTCGTTGTTAGTTGCTTCTGACATGGTGTGTCTCTCGTTACAAAAGGCGGGAATATTAATACCAAATGCATCAAATAGCTACCATAAGAAGCATTTGATTCCGTGACCACTTAACAAAAAAATATAGCACTAAATGAGTGGCGTAATGCAACAATCTCGTGAGTATGATATATGTTTAATAAAGACTTACAAAAGAATGGGACGCGCTATGCAACCGACAGGGACATCGATGCGCATTCTACTGGTTGATGACGTTCAGCTGGATCGAATGCAGTTGGCTATCCGTTTGAAACAACAAGGTCATATTGTTAAAGCCGTTGGAAGTGGTCTAGAAGCATTAAATACTTATGAAAGCTTCGACCCAGAACTGGTTCTGCTAGATATCGCTATGCCAGACATGAATGGCTTTGAAGTATCACTTCATATCAGAGAAACGTTCCCGGACTGGATCCCAATCATCTTCCTCAGTAGCCATGAGGAACCAGAAATGATCGCCAAAGCTATTGAGGCCGGCGGGGATGATTACCTTATCAAACCTGTCGACAAGCTTGTTCTTAATTCGAAGTTGATGGCAATGCAACGTATTGCTCACATGAGACGAGAGCTGAAACAGGCGACCGCACAACTAGAAGAGATGAACTCAAGATTACAACAGCAAGCCAATGAAGATGGTCTAACGAAGTTGTATAACCGCCGCTATATCGATCAAAAGTTTGAAACCATGATTGCTTGGCATGGCCGTCATCATATGCCAATGGCCCTCATCTTACTCGACGTTGATTTCTTTAAGCCGTTCAATGACAACTATGGGCACATAGAAGGGGATCGCTGTCTGCAAGCGATTGCAAATCAACTCAAAGCAACGTTCTGTCGTTCTGGAGAGTATGTCGGGCGTTATGGTGGGGAAGAATTTGTCATTCTTCTCAATAGCACGGATGCGAAAACTGCAGAAAGGGAAGCCGAACGCGTGCAAGAGGCCATGTACTTCCTCGACTATCCACATGCATACTCTAGCATTGCAAATAGAGTGACGGTGTCACAAGGGGTCTTTGCCTTTCAACCAACAGGTAAAGACAACATAGCAGAATTGTACGCAACGGCAGATAGAGCGCTTTATTCGTCAAAGTCTCTAGGAAGAAATACATACACTGTGGTAAATGCTCGTTGATTCAGAAGCTTAATTGCAAAATCATTATTGTGACGATGTCACTTATCTCTGGTTTTTGTCACGCAAACCCCGTCCAGCAAACGCTACAAAAAGAGTTTGAGCGCAACTTCGCGATTGGCATTGTGCTCTCTGACAGTGATGTCTTTACCTTAGGCTTTCATGATTTCGACCCCAATAAATATCTTAATATTGATAATGAAGATATTGGTACCCAAGACTCTGTCGACCTGAGAAAACAGGTTGCGCTGTCCACACTCCCTTATCACTTATCTCTTTCTGAAGATAAAACTGCCCCAGTTAAATATAATCTCAAAGGTCGATTATATGCGTTAGGTATCGACCAAGATGTGACCGTCAATGAAGACAAAGTGCCCGATCGAAACAAAGAGCTTATCTTAGGGTCTTACACCGAAATTGAACAACAAAACCAACTCACAGAACATCTATCATTGAGTGGCGCCGCCGGAGCTCACCTGATGTATTACCGCAACGAGTATTCTTACCGTAGTGATGCGCTCGATAACCTTAAGCCTTATATAGAGGGAGTTTACCTCAATACCGATGCTTGGGCGTTGGTCGGAGAGGTCAACGCAGAACTCAAGTACCTCGAAAATGAAAATTGGGGGAAATGGTACGTTTGGTCGTCGCCACATTACTTTTATGGAATGGGTTGGGGCGAAGGAAATAATGGCGATATAGGAAACCCAGAAGGCTGGTATTGGGTGAACGGCGTCAAATTGTTTTACGACATCACCAAAGTGGGCAGAACCGTCCAGTCTGTATACACCAGTTTCAATCGAGTTGATGTTGGCGGTGATACGAGTAAACCGATGAATACCTCACACTACTATGAAGCAAGCTTTGGTTGGTTAATGACACCACCGTTTAAAAGCGAATGGATTGATAACATAGGTCTCGGCCTGTCCGTCAATTACGGCAGTGCACTAAAAGGTGGAAGCCTTGTTTTGTTCTTTAATCAGGAGTAATTCCGCAATGGCAAAGAAAACCATTGCATTTCCTCACTCGGCGAGCCAAAATCGCGCCCCATTTTGCTTAATAGGAACATAAGCACATAAACCAAGTCATGGAACGACAATAACAAACCTATAAAAGTTATGCGTAAGTTGGCTTGTTTAGCGATGTGTTTCGCTTCTACTTCATCTTATTCCAGCACCGTTGAAAAGCAGCTGCAAAAGAGTTCGATTATAACTTCGCCTCCAGCATTGTCCTTTCAGACAGTGATGTGTTCACCTTTGGCTTCTCAAACTTTGACCCTAACGAATACCTCAATCTCGATGATGATTCTTTAGGTGATAACGAATCCGTCGACCTTCGGAAGAAAATCTCCGTATTGTCGTTGCCATTCAGTATTCCGGCGAGCAATTACCGTTATTCCCCATACCAGGCAAAAGTGAACGGGCGAGGCTACCTGCTTTCTTCTCAACAAAAAGTGTCCGCGTTAAATGCCGACACTCCTGACGACCTTGATGAGCTTGTTTTGGGTGGCTACTTAGAAGTTGAGCAAGAGGCTTATTTAAATCGCAATATTACGTTGGGCGCAGCGGCGGGAACGCACATCATGTACTACCAAAATAATTACGCTTATCGTAGTGATACGTTGGAGGATTATCGTGACCAAATTGATGGTATTTATGTCAATACCAACGCGTTAGCAATGGTCGGCGAGGTTAATGCGACACTAAAATACAGCCCTTATGGTCATTTTGGTCAATGGTACTTTTGGTCTTCACCACATTACTTTAACGGCGTTGGTGTCAACCTCGGAAAAGGTGACAACGTAATTAACCCTGAAGGCTGGTATTGGGTTAATGGCGTAAAGGTCTTTCACCGTCTAGCGATATGGCAAAACATGGTTCAGTCGTTTTATACCAGCTTCAACCGAGTTGATATAGGTGGCGATACCAAGAAACCGTTAAACACGGATCACTACTACGAAGCGAGTATGGGTTGGCTTATGACACCACCGATTAAAATCCCATTTGTGGTGAACATAGGTTTAGGGATGAGTCTCAACTATGGCAGTGCGTTTAAAGGGGTAGTTTGGTCATGTTCTTCAACCAAGTTTAACGCTTTTCAGATTTCAACGACTCTTGTAAGCAGAAAATAGGACAATTAAGCGTGGCAGAACTTCACACAGTTTCTGCCCGCTTTTTTGGCTTTATACAGGGCGTCATCAGCAAGTTTAATCACGTCAGTTGGGTTTCGTGCACTACGGCTGTCTGCAACCCCAAAACTCGCAGTGACAGATACGGTCTTTTTCTTTGAATCAGCACTTCCGCGCTTTTTGCGGCCTTGTTTGTTGTCATCAGGTCGACTGTCTTGATCGCGTAGAATCATTTCATATTCAGCAATCAATTCGCGAACTTCTTCCACATGAGCTTCGCAGTCTTCGGTGTACTTACCTTTAAAGACAATGGTGAACTCTTCACCACCAAAACGATACACCTTTGCTCCACCTTGTGTCTTCATTAGGCGCGAAGCCACCATCTTTAACACATCATCACCGGTGTCGTGGCCGTAGGTGTCATTAAACTTCTTAAAATGATCAACATCCAGCATCGCAATGGTGAACTTACGTCCCATATGCTTAAGGTCCAGATCCAACGCACGACGGCTAGGAATGAGCGTTAAGCTATCAGTAAAAGCCAGTTGATGGCTCGCCGATGTGGAGTAAATGATGATCAATAGGCCCGTTAGCGTAAACATGGTGCTAGAGATATATTGGACGTCGAAGAAGATAAACGTCGCCGAGGCTAACACCATCGCAGAGTAAGTCATCGCGTGAATAATCTTATTCTTCTTCAGCACCAAAATGCCAAGGAAGCACACAATACCAACGCAATAGAGCACAAGTACTAGAGGAAGTTTGGAAACCTTGGGAACAATAAACAAGATGCCATTGGTCCACTCATCGAATCCACCTTCTACGTAATAGGTCAGCGTCACATAGGACCAAAAGACAAACATAACCAGCACAAAAATGTAGGCTAACGTGGCTTTGGAATCGAAACCTTCTTTATTGAACAGAAACACCGCTAGGAAAGAGACGGGTAAAAGACTCGCTAAAATGGTGAGCTCTAAAAGCGCAGTTCCCGTTTGAAGCGGAACTTGTAGGCGATGTTGGATTACGAAGTAGGCGAGTAGCATGGCAATGCAAACCATAGACTCGCGACCTTGCTTGAATGAGTAACACATTAACAGTGCACAGCCCAACAAAATATATGGCAAATTCGACGCAATGCCCCAGTTAGACTGAGTCATCTGAATGATGCTATCCATACCCAAGCTGATCATACCCAACAGTATTATTGGAAATAGAAACCGAAAGCCTGGAGAGGTCATTAAAGATGAAGCCATCTACTACAAATCACCTGCAAATAGTTGAGTATATCTAAAGAGTTACATTAAGCATTCAATTAATACCGTGTGTGGGCAGTATATATTCTGACGCTTTCAAAACTAACAAGAATACGTGTATTTGCGAATTTTCCAAGTGTTTTACAGTCGATGATTACAAAAAGAGAGAGGTTGATTAAATTAAGACCAATCAACAAGTTGCACGATAGTTGTGACTGCTATAATTTCGTAGTGTTGAGCAAAGGAGAAAAATCGATGCAAATCAGTTCAGATGTACACAATTATATGGAGACCCTCGTAGGGCAAGAACTCTCTTCAGAGCGATACGTCGATCAGTTTGATCATGAACAGTTGGCTGACATTGCTTGCTTGGCGCTGATCCAATTAAAACCAGTTTATATCCGCCATGATATCGATTTTCTGTCTGCTCTACCTGAGCGTAAACTGACGCAGTTTAAAGATAGTGTCTATATCGCGGTAGAAAATGCAGCAGCAATGGTGCAAGAAGATCGACGCACGAATCGTAACAATGATGTACCTGTAATTTTCTCGCATACCAGTTATGATGAAGACAAAGAACTGGATTGGTTTGAGAAGCCAATTCTCAACGTCAACATTAAGTAATGAGTGTCTTAATCAGTCTTAAATAGATAAGGCATACCCAAGGAGGAATTGTGGGATTCTTTTCGCGCTTGTTTGGTGGTGGTGATAAAACTGCCGCAGTTAAAACCGTAGACCCCGTCGAATATAAAGGCTTTTTGATTTACCAAGAGAGTATTTCAGAAGGTGGTCAGTACCGCATTGCAGGACGGATTGAGAAAGAGTTCGATGGAGAAGTGAAAACCCACCGTTTTATTCGTTCCGACTTGATAGGATCAGAACAAGACGCCAATGAGCTGATGCTGAAAAAAGCGCAGATGTTCATCGACCAAATGGGTGAAAAAATCTTCAATTAAGAACTCACTGCAACTTGATTCGAATCATCTCCAAGAGAGCCATTAGTGTATATGCTGATGGCTCTCTTTCTTTTTATGGCTTAATTGCCTGTTAAATTAACCACTTAACATTCAACTGGTTAGACCTCTGTCTAGTGGCGCTAATCGTTGTTATTTTTCAGCGCGAAGTAGAGAATTATTCATTACTTCGCGTTATATGTAATGAAATTTAGTATTTTTATTACAAAATACTTGAAGTCATGATGGACGTTCGTTAAAAACAGAAGAATAACAGGGCTGTTAGTCAAGATTTGACTGTGCAAATGGGTGACCCAAAACACCATCATTCGTTTGCGTTTTCTTGCGTAGTAAACAGATAGAAATAAAAAAGAATTAGAGTAGAGCAACGCTCTGTTTTGGGACTAATTATTGATATGTATACAAGGAGTATGCGTTTTGCAAATCGGTGTACCTAGAGAAATACTCGCGGGTGAATCGCGAGTAGCTGCATCACCTAAATCGGTTGAGCAGTTAATTAAGTTGGGGTTCGATGTCGCAATCGAATCACAAGCGGGGGTGCTAGCCAGTTTCGACAATGCGGCTTATGAAGCAGCAGGGGCGACAATTGTATCTAGCGACGAAGTATGGCAATCAGGCTTAATTCTTAAAGTGAATGCGCCTCATGTTGATGAAGAAAATGGCATCGATGAGATCGCATTGTTACAAGATGGCGCAACATTGGTTAGCTTTATCTGGCCAGCGCAAAACGCGGAGTTAATGGAACAGCTCTCAAGCAAGAACATCAACGTTCTCGCAATGGACTCCGTTCCTCGTATCTCACGTGCGCAAGCATTAGACGCACTCTCTTCTATGGCTAACATCGCCGGTTATCGAGCAGTGGTTGAAGCTGCTCATGAATTCGGTCGTTTCTTCACAGGCCAAATTACTGCCGCTGGTAAAGTACCACCAGCTAAAGTGTTAGTTGCTGGTGCAGGTGTCGCTGGACTTGCAGCAATCGGTGCGGCTGGTAGCCTTGGCGCAATCGTTCGTTCTTTCGACGTTCGTCCTGAAGTGAAAGAACAAGTCGAATCGATGGGCGCTGAGTTCCTGACAGTAGATTTCAAAGAAGACTCAGGCTCAGGTGACGGTTACGCCAAAGAAATGTCTGATGAGTTCAACAAGAAAGCGGCTGAGCTATACGCTGAGCAAGCGAAAGATGTTGATATCATCATCACTACGGCGCTAATTCCTGGCCGCCCAGCACCGACGTTGATCACCAAAGAAATGGTCGACAGCATGAAAGCGGGCAGCGTGATCGTTGATCTGGCGGCTGCCAATGGCGGTAACTGTGAATATACAGAAAAAGACAAAGTCATCACGACAGCCAATGGCGTAAAAATTGTTGGTTACACTGACATGGTAGGCCGTCTGCCAACGCAATCTTCTCAGCTCTACGCAACCAACCTTGTAAACCTTCTAAAACTGTTGTGCAAAGAGAAAGATGGCAACATCGATATCGACTTTGAAGACGTTGTGTTACGTGGTGTGACCGTCGTGAAAGAAGGCGAAATCACTTGGCCGGCACCACCGATTCAAGTTTCTGCTCAACCACAAGCAAAAACCCAAGAACCGGTCAAAAAAGAGCCGAAAGTTGAAGAGCCAACTTCACCAGTTAAGAAATTCGCACCACTGGTTATTGGTTTGGGTGCGTTTGGCTGGGTTGCATCAGTCGCTCCGGCTGCATTCCTATCACACTTCACCGTTTTCGTATTGGCGTGTGTGGTAGGTTACTACGTAGTTTGGAACGTGACTCACGCACTGCATACACCACTTATGTCGGTAACAAACGCGATTTCCGGCATCATCGTAGTGGGTGCGCTACTGCAAATTGGTCAAGGTAATGGTGTAGTTACCTTCCTATCATTCATTGCTGTTCTCATTGCAAGCATAAACATCTTTGGTGGCTTTACCGTGACCAAACGTATGCTTGAAATGTTCCGCAAAGACAAATAATAGGAGTTACCAATGTCTGCAGGATTAGTACAAGCGGCATACATTATTGCTGCGCTATTTTTCATCTTAAGTCTCGCGGGACTTTCTAAACAAGAATCAGCACGAAATGGTAACTACTACGGTATTGCTGGTATGGCAATTGCGCTTATTGCGACAATTTTCAGCCCAAATGCCGAAGGCTTTGCATGGGTCATCATCGCGATGGTGATCGGTGGTGGTATTGGTATCCACTACGCGAAGAAAGTAGAAATGACAGAAATGCCAGAATTGGTTGCGATTCTACATAGCTTCGTGGGTATGGCCGCGGTACTTGTTGGTTACAACAGCTACCTAGAGCCACCAGCACCAGTATCAACAGATCTTGCTGGTATTCACGCAGAGCACGTTATCCACCTTGTAGAAGTATTCCTTGGTGTGTTCATCGGTGCGGTAACCTTTACTGGTTCTATCGTAGCGTTTGGTAAGCTTCGTGGGATCATTTCTTCTTCACCACTTAACCTACCTCACAAACACAAGATGAACCTCGCTGCGATCGTTGTTTCAACACTGCTTATGATTTACTTCGTAAAAGCAGACGGCAGCATGTTCGCACTGATCTTGATGACACTGATTGCTTTTGCATTCGGTTACCACTTAGTGGCATCAATCGGTGGTGCAGATATGCCGGTTGTTGTTTCAATGCTGAACTCATACTCCGGTTGGGCGGCTGCGGCAGCAGGCTTCATGCTAGCAAACGATCTATTGATCGTGACTGGTGCGCTGGTTGGTTCTTCAGGTGCCATCCTTTCTTACATCATGTGTAAAGCAATGAACCGCTCGTTTGTAAGCGTAATTGCAGGCGGCTTCGGTCAAGAAGTAGTGATTTCAAGTGATGAAGAACAAGGGGAACATCGCGAAACATCAGCTGAAGAAGTTGCTGAAATGCTGAAAAACTCGAAGTCCGTAATCATTACCCCAGGATACGGGATGGCAGTGGCACAAGCTCAATACCCAGTACATGAGATCACAGACAAGCTACGAGCTCAAGGCATTGAAGTTCGCTTTGGTATTCACCCAGTAGCTGGCCGTCTACCTGGTCACATGAACGTTCTATTGGCTGAAGCGAAAGTACCGTATGACATCGTACTAGAAATGGACGAAATCAACGACGACTTCCCGGCAACAGATACGGTTCTGGTCATCGGCGCAAACGACACAGTAAACCCAGCTGCACTGGAAGATCCAAACAGCCCGATTGCTGGTATGCCAGTATTAGAAGTTTGGAATGCGCAAAATGTCATCGTATTCAAGCGTTCAATGAATACAGGTTACGCAGGCGTTCAAAACCCACTGTTCTTTAAAGAAAATACATCGATGTTGTTCGGTGATGCGAAAGAGAGCGTAGAAGCAATCTCCAAAGCACTGTAAGCGTAGGGGACATCAGCATCTGCTTCGAATGGAAGTATTTGCTTTAAAACTCATCAAGGCCAGCATTCGCTGGCCTTTTTTTGTGGGCTTTCAATGTTATAGTACTGCAAATCCTTAAGCTGCCTAATGTCATTTGTTTTTAGATTGATGTATAGTTCTGGCTAATGTAACAAGTACCGGTAACAGTTTGATTAAACAGTTTTTGCTCCGTTCTGCCTTAATGCTGCCACTTTTCTCGGCAAGCGCATTTGCAGATTCATTACCAGAACGAATAGATACGTTTACAGAGCTATTTAATTATGAAGTGGCTCTTAAATCGTATGATATACGCATACTGCAATCGAACTACCCAACCAAATTGCTTTCACCGGACTCAATGTTGCCACAAACTGCCGATTATCCGCTAAAAGACATTCAACAGCTGTATCGCCTGGCGAACACATGTCGCGGAAAACTGCCGTTAAGTCCTTTAATTACGGAACCTTTGGTGTTTACTCGTGCCTTATGTAAAGGAACGCAACTCACACCACGTTGGTTTTCTCGTAGTGGGTTGATTCACCCAGGAGGCGGCACTTACGCAGCTCGTTACGCTGAGAAATATCCAGAACTGCGCCCTAAGCTTGCACAGTACATGCACATTAAAGAGCGCACTAACGACGATGGCGACGAACTGCTAGAAAGCTTACAAAGCATGGATGATGATGCAATAAACGCACTCATCGCTGGTGCAAGCATGTTCATTGAAGGGAAGGAGCTTTGGCTACGCCGCGGTGATCACTACTTCGTTTTCTCTAAAAATGTTTGGCAAGAAAACGTTGCAAATGCTGGTCTGTCTTACGGACTCGCATCAGAAAGCCGAAGTTGCTTTGTGAAACGCGGTAACATTTGTTGGGATGTAGAAGATCACTCGCAAGTGTTGCGGATCAGTATGATCATTCTCGTGATTGCCAACATCTTATTGGTGATCGGCTGGGCAGTGTACCGCTGGAACAGCAAACGAGAAGAAATGCGCAGCCGCATGTTGGTACTGCAAATTCTTACTCACGAACTAAGAACGCCGATTGCGTCTTTGTCTTTAACTGTTGAAGGTTTCCGTCGTGAGTTCGAACATCTTCCAGAAACTGTTTACGACGAATTTCGTCGATTATGCGAAGATACGCGCCGATTACGCCAGTTAGCAGAGGCAAGTAAAGATTATTTGCAATCTGATAACCAAATGCTTGCAACAGACTGGGTTCCTTCTGTTGCAGAATGGCTAGAATATAAGATTGAAGAAGAATTTGATAACGCTGTACTTTTCAAAATAAACGAAGATGTAGCTGCTAAAGTTAACGTGTATTGGCTCGGAACCTGTATCGATAACTTGCTACGAAACGCATTGAAGTACGGTGAAGCACCGGTCGAACTATGTGTAGAAACCAGTGCGGATAAAATCATTATCCAAGTCATAGATGCCGGCAGTTTAACTGCAAAAGATTGGGCAAACTTAAGAAAGCCGTTCGTAAGTAAGAGCGGACTAGGACTTGGATTAACAATAGTTGAATCAATGGTAGGCCGCATGGGCGGAAAAATGTCCCTAATGGGGCCACCTACAACCTTTATATTGGAGATACCTTGTGAAACAGACACTGCTTCTCGTTGAGGACGATAAAAACTTGGCTGACGGCCTGTTAGTAAGCCTGGAACAAGCAGGATATGAGTGTTTACATGTGGAGCGTATTTCAGACGTTGAGCCACAATGGAAAAAGGCTGACTTAGTCATTCTGGACCGCCAACTACCAGACGGCGACTCAGTACAATCTCTTCCTGAATGGAAAAAAATTAAAGATATCCCTGTAATCCTTCTTACTGCACTGGTTACTGTAAAAGATAAAGTTGCGGGTCTAGATTCTGGTGCGAACGATTACTTAACAAAACCATTTGCAGAAGCGGAACTGTTTGCGCGTATTCGTGCACAACTTCGCGCACCAGATTCTACGGAACAGGGTAATGCAGACAAAGTGATGACCAAAGATCTTGAGATCGACCGCGCAACTCGCGAAGTCGTATTCCAAGGCGAAATGATCACACTGACTCGTACCGAGTTCGATCTATTGCTGTTCTTGGCATCTAACTTAGGTCGCGTATTTACACGTGATGAATTGTTAGATCACGTATGGGGTTACAACCATTTCCCAACAACGCGTACTGTAGATACTCACGTACTTCAGTTGCGTCAAAAACTACCAGGCCTAGAGATCGAAACGCTACGTGGCGTTGGTTATAAGATGAAAGCGTAACGGCAAAGAATGAAAACACTACTTCCTGTAGTTCTCTCATTATTATTAGTGAAACCAGTCCAAGCTACGGACTGGTTTCAAACTAATACACCACTGACACAAGCTCACCAGCATCTGCTCGAAGATGACCTTGGTGGCATGTTCAATTCCCTTGTCGAACTATGGCAAAGCGAACCAAACAAAGAACTCACACCGCACCTCAATGATTTATTAGCACAATCACTTTCTAGAGACTGCGGCAAATCATTAACAGGTGTCACGCTTCCTGATTGGATAAGCGGCATTAACGTTATTCGACAAACCATCCAAAGCCCAGGCAGAGATACTTATCGACTCGTCGTTAAACTGCGTGCAACAACGGATATTGAAGACATTTCCTTCCGTCGTTGGGTCGACAGTACGATCTCTGCAGACAGCTCCTTCAATTTTGAAGAGCAACCAGAAGGCGTAGAACTGGCAAACGAACGCAGCTTTTTAAAACGCTACAACCTGACGGGCAAGTTGGATGCTGGCTTATATCACTTATCTGTTACGACAAAAGACAAACGTACTTACCGTACATGGGTGATTTTAGGTGATTCAAACTCGTCTCAATATGTTCGTTGGACGTCAAAAGAGAACTGGAAGGTAGAGAAGAGCGCGCTACGGAACCCACATTGTCCGCTACCACAGCTAGAAGTCGGCCTTTATGATTATGTCGAAGGTCAATATGACCAAGTATGGAAAAAGACATATGAATCTAATTACCCAAATTCTCTTGAATTAGATGGAATCCCTAATGACCGATATGTGTTAGCTGTGAGCATTAACAGTCGACGTTGGCAAGGTGACATTATTGTTGAGCAGGCTCAAACTATTAGCCGAACTTATGATGTTTCTCTCGAAGAATAGCTAAAGAAATTACACTTGTGCCGATATAAGTTCAGGACGAACGAAATAACAAGTGTAGTATGAAGACACAATTCAAAATTTTAACCACGACCATCACAGCAGCGTTATGCTCTAGCGCTGCTTTTGCTGGCACTTACGCAATCGAAGCTCGTAGTGACGCAATGGGTGGAGTAGGAACCGTATCAGCTTCTTACCTAACTGCACCATTCTTTAACCCGGCATTAACGGCAATCTACCGTCGTAATGATGATGCAGGTATGATCGTGCCAAGTTTTGGCGTTAACTATAACGATCAAGACGGTTTAATCGACGAAATCGAACGCATAGGTAAGCTGACCGATCCAACAGAAATCGTAAACTCCTTAGACGCGATTAACGGACAAAAGATGGATTTTGACCTTGGTGGTGTCGTCGCCGTTGGTATTCCGAATAAATTCTTATCTGCAACAGCTTACGGAAAACTATATACCGAGTCTTTCGTTGAACCGACTATCGACACGGCAAGTGGTGACCCGTTAAATGATAGCTACGTGAGCGGCGTCTCTATTGGTGTGGCAGAAGCAGGGATCTCCCTCGCTAAATACACCAACTTCATGAATCAGCATTTGTCGTTTGGTATTACACCAAAACTACAGCGCATCTACACTTACTCTTACGCAACAAGCTTTGCTGCGTTCGATACCAAAGATTTGCGTGAAAATGAAACTGCAGAAACCATGTTTAACCTTGATGCGGGTGCATTGTGGTTCTTTGGTCCTTACCGTTTAGGTATTTCAGCGAAAAACTTAATCGGTCGCGACGTGAAAACAAAATCTTTCACCTACAACGGCGATACCATTCAATCCTACGAATACAGCATGCGACCAGTCTACACCGTAGGTGCCGGATATGTCGCAGATTACTTCAGCTTCAGCGTTGACTACGATTTGAATGAAGAAAAGAAGTTCTCTACCTTTGATGACAACACGCAAATGGTTCGAGCTGGTTTTGAAATTGACGTACTTCGTCAGCTAGCACTGCGTGGGGGATACATGAAAAACCTTGCACGTTCAGACGACGAGGGAACGATCACGGCGGGTATTGGTTTGTCACCTTTGAACTTAATCGAACTTGATATTGCAGCGCAATATACCAATGAAAACGCAATGGGTGCTTCGATTAATTTCCTTGCGACCTACTAAGCGAGCCGTTATAGTCAGCTCCTCATATTGAGGAGCTTTTTTATGTTTGACGATTTACCACCTCTGTCTCATCAAGAACAGCAACAAGCTGTAGAACGTATTCAAGAATTAATGCAGAAGGGTACCAGTACCGCAGAAGCGATTAAGATCGTAGCCCAGCAAATTCGAGCAGAATACGCCGCGAAGAAACAAGACTAAGAAATTACAAAGAGCAGGGCACAGACCCTGCTTTTTTTACGCCCCTCACATATATCGCTAAATCAAACAGCTCCACGTCTTTTCACCACACGACCTTAAACAAATTCAACGTTACCACGTAACTAAGTAGCTCAAAAGTGGAGTAGAAATACCTGCCATAATAAGTTAGTAAAATTTTACCAACCACCATTAACTGTCGCTTTTGAAATGCAGGCAAAAACACTGCACAAGCACAGTAAACTAAACATAACTCTTTAAATACAACCACTTAACTCAGAATAATCATTCAAGCAATAAAGCACTCCTATCTCGACCTGTAATTTAATTACAGCGACGAATTCAATGGCCATATCCAATAGTGAAATATTCTGAAAAAACATAAAAGAGACGCCGTCACTTTGATTGGCAGAAAATTTAGACATATAAAGTGGTACTTATGGAAACAGTGAGTACTTGCGGACTAAAACCGAACCAAATCTGAAACCGTACTTAAAACAGAAAAAGAGAATGAGTAAACGGTGTTTTTCAACGTGAGATTTAGATGGAATGAGCGCAACTTTTTTCAAAAAATGATCACTGGCCTACATTGGAGATATAAACGCAATTTTACTTACGTATTACACTGTAACGTTATAGGATTGAAAGTGAGATGCTAAATGGGGTGAACTATTGATGAGTAAAGTTTGCAGTTAATTCTTAAGCCTTTTGCTGCATGGTAGATACTTCGTTCGTTAGTGTTGAGGGCCAGATAAAAGCGGCAGGAGAGACGAGTTATGTATAGTGTGTCTAAACAATATGTAAGTAGAATCTAATAAGCGCTTAAACCTTTCGATCTAGTTCAGACCTGCACTAATGATGATTTACACAACGTGCGCTGAACCGATACCTTAGGCACGTCTATTGACCTAGACGGCTTCGAAAATGTTACTATATACGTTTCCATGATCAGTGAGAAGCCAACTAAAAAGCCGAACCCTTGGCGATGGGGTTCGGCTTTTTTAACTCTATGGTATCGAGAACCGAGTAAAACTAGTTACTACGGGCGCAGACACAACCAGTAACCCAAAAAAGGAAAGTGACAGTGAAGTTTCCCGAAATCGATTATCAATTCTGGTACACGACCTGGTATGAGACCGTAGGAAAAAAGACAACTTATTCCAACGTTAACTCTAGAAAATACATGCATTTCAATGGTGACTTAAATGCCTGTATGGACGAAATTTTTTCCATGATCAGTAAAAAGCAATTCGACAAATCAACGATACTTAGAATCGTTGATCTCATTTATTGCTGGGGTGGTCCATCTGGAAGGTTGTTTTATGTACCAATGAAAGGGAAAGATGCCCCGCGACAAGTGCTAGAAGATGATGTAAGAGCATTTGAACAGTACATGCTTGGGGTCCAACTCGCAGTCGATGGCAATATCAAGTGCATAGGTGAGTTCTGTAAGCTCGACGGAATTGGCAAATCGTTCGCAACTAAGCATGCTTATTTTTGGAGCCACGACAGTGCGTTCCCTTTAATGATCGTAGATTCCAAGATTTCCGGTGCCCTTGGATTTACAACAACGCAGCAACTCGAAAAAGCATACTCCAATGAGCAGTTAGTGACCGCATTTAGAAAGAAGGCAATGGAAGAGTTCGGAGAGAATACTCCTTCAATGGTAGAAAGGGCGCTATTCGCGTTCCATAACAACTATTTCTTGAATGACAATTCGAACTGGAAAAACAAAACTTCGCATCGTGATAGTCATGTCGCCACAGGATTGGCAAAAACATTGTTTGAAACTGAAAACAGCTAAACCTTTTTGTTTTTAAGGCAAGTCACTCTGTGATAAATAGCTTATATTGGTAATTCACTATCCGTAGTAAATCGCCAAAACCATATAGAAGTATAGGGTGCTTGGGTACAACTAACCCAAGTTAAAGTCTTATCCAGTATGGGCTTTTCGTCTGAGTCGCTTGTGATGTTTGCGCTTATGGGGATGAATCTGAAATACCAGATTGTTACTCATCAAAGGACTGCAAAACGTTCGAGAAAGCGTGTTGGTTCTAAAAGCTTCGCGTAATGTTGGCGCATAAAGGATTAAACTCGACCCCACACTAATGACTATTTACACAGCGGGCAGGGAACCAATACATTTGGCCTGTCGATTGACCTCGACAGGCTTCCAATTCGTTTTCATCGACGTCTACCAAAATCAAGAAGCCTACAGAGAAGCCGAACCTTAGCGATGGGGTTCGGCTTTTTTGTGAGCATATGCTTCATCTTTATATGAAACTACGCAAAAAAAACTAATCAAAAACCACAAGTTCATAGTATCCTCACAAAACATATTGTTTTTTGCGAGCGTATTTGGAAGTAAGTATGAGTTACACCGCGATTGAAAAGTTTGAGATGCTAGTAGAACGAATGGGGTTTTCTGTTGCTAGAAAGCTACTGTCTGCTTCATTAGGCTTCAGTGCTCAAGGCATTGAACCATTTAAAGTAAAAATTACTGAAAACTTGGTAGTTGACCCGACAATCGAACAAAAGATTGATGCGATTTGGCGAGATGTTGTGTTTGGTGGAAATCGATTAGTTAAAATATTCAAAGCAGTATCCCAAACAAAGTTTGATGCTATCGATAACTTCTTTACTACGGCATCTTCAACATTAGCACCTCATGCATTTACATCTAGTTTCCCGTTCCCAGTTGATCAGGCAACCTTAGATACTTGTAATACAGACCTTGTTTTCTGTGATTACAGCACTCAAGCAATTTCAGCTACTCGTAATGTTAAGTGTGCGATTCTCTCTAACAAAGCTTATTTCACGAAAACGGAGCCTGTGCCACGCTCACAATTGAGTCCATCTGGACAAGCTCAAATTCCTCAGGGTGTCGAGGTATTCTGCCGTAGACGCGTTTCTACCCAATGTTTTCATGCTGTGATTTTAGATGAATCTACACGAAACATTTTTGTCGCTGTTGACGTAAGTGCTCTACCTAACATTGAAGCCGGTATAGAGTTTAATAAGCTACACTCGTATCTGCGCGATACCGTGCGCCAACAGCTCACTCAAGGCGAAAACTTATTCTTAGCAATTGATAAACTGTATGAAGAAGTTGACCGAGGGCGTATTCATTCAGTTTCGTTCGTTACTGACGATGGGAATACTGATACAATCAAGCTACCAAGCTTATCCTCTAATGGTTGTATTAAACACGACCAATATCACGTAGCTGGAGAGTACGCAACTTCAGTCTTATCAAAGTTCAAAGTTACTAAGTTGTGGGATCTTCAAGATTTGGCTGTTGGCGTTGAGTTAAACGGTCGTCGAGCAATGCTAAGCTCGAATGGCCCATTGGATAAGCTGTTGATTCACAATTGTACTAAGCTTACAGAAAACATCCTCGTATTAGATAAAGTGCTGGCACATATCTAGTTAGGTTTAAAAATGAACATATACAGCGTTAAAGCGAAGTTTAACGAGTACGAAAGCAACATCAATATCTGTCTAGAAGGCCGAACTGAGCTTGAAATTTGCAAGAAACTGTTTGGCTTTTTGACTGACCCTGAAACTATCACTTTGAATTATGCCACTTATGGCACTTTGATGCAGGCAACCGATTGCGGCACCGAACGTTTCCCTGTGCTGGTCAAGGCGACAGATTTCTTAACTACAAAAAAAGCTCACCTTCTGGATATGTACTTTGAGTTTTACGACGAATATATGGAAGATCCAGAAGAGATTGATGCAAGCGATGTTCACGTAGCGTTAACTCAAGGCTATTTCTACCACCCACTGAGTGGGGAGACTATTGCTAACTTTAGCAATTACATATATCCAGTATTCCGTCCATCAGCAGAATTAAAATTGTATAGACAAGCTGTAAGACAGGGGGTTGAATGAGTACGCAATTCAACCTAGCAGACATTCAGCATTTTCTAGAGAATGACCAAGAAACAAAAGACTTTTTCTTACGCAAAACAGCATCCGACTACGATAGTTTTGTTCGTGTTTTGAAGTTGGATTTACTACGCATAATCAAAGACATGCAGCATGATAGGCACCTCTATCAAGACAATACTTTCGGAGAAGATGCGCTAAGTTCAGTTATCATTAAGTGTTTACGATGCCTTAATTATGATGCCGAGCATGATACTCAGCATGGCGGTCATTGCGATATATTAGTAAAACACCCTCAACATGGTTTTGAATGGATTGGAGAAGCAAAGCTCTGGAAGGGGCAATCTTATGTAACTAGCGGGTTAGAGCAGTTGTTAGATAGGTATGCGACAGGCACATCCGGCGAAAGTTCGGGAGGCTTAATTGTATATGTCAAACAACCAAACGCTCTGGACAAGCTAAAAAAATGGCATCAAGAGTTATCAAGCCATGCTAGTACTGTGTCAATCGACGCACTACCTGAAAGAGTTAGGGAAATGCATTTTGACTCAGTACAAACAGCCACAGCTAGCGGGTTGGATTATGATTTGACATCATTTTTTGTCGTACTGAATCATGCAACGTCCACGGAACCGGAGTATGATGCTGACGGTCAACAGATTGCAGCCTAAAGCTTCTTTTTCGTAGGTAACCATTCGGCGGCTTTCATTCGACGGCCGCCTTTAAACGGTAAAACGTTTTCTTTAGCAGGATAGACCTTGGGTTGGTCTATATGTCCAAATTTTTCGACTAGCTGACGATGCTCGACGCCAGAACACGAAACTTTCCAATTCTTTAGGGCTGAACGCACGAACAGACGGCGTGATGATGGCGCGTTTCTCACAAACACGAAAACCAGACCAACGAATATCATTAGGAAAGTATCCAAGTGATTTGATGAGTAGACGTTTTTCTGCCATTGGATTAACAGTTATGGTGCGTTCAAGCCAACGGACAACAGTTGACTTAGTTTCGCGACAGCTTGTTGTTAATCAACATCGGTTAAAGCCTCAAAAGCAAACAATGTTGTTAATCTTAGGAGGACATTTTTAAGTGGCTAAAACCGGACATTACTAAATTGCTCTAACAACCTTAGTGCGTATTATATGTGTTATGTTAAATGCGGTATAGACGTACGCCAAATCTTCTCTACATTGGTCTCCTATCCCTCTCAGATTTCAAATTCAGACATCGTTTGTTAGGTTCATTAAACATAATGGTGATTTACCATAAAATAGCTAATATGGATCTATCAATCTACGATTGCTCGCTCTGCTATTAGCTCGTTTGTCTTTTAGCTTACTAATCGTTGCTTGTTCTTTGGTATGTTTCATACGCATTACAACTTTTGCGGACACAAACCACAGATACAAAAAGAGCGTCTGTTTGAGACGCTCTTTAAAATCTTTTGTTTAGTTTAAATTAACCGCCGGCCAACTTAACTGTCATGCCTTTCTTTTCAAGATGAGCTTTGATTTTATCACGAGCATCACCTTGAATTTCAATGGTTCCATCTTTTACTGAACCACCGCAGCCACACACTTTTTTCAGTTCTGCGGCTAACAACTTTAGCGGAGCGTCATCTAAATCCAAACCTGTGACGATACAAACGCCTTTTCCTTTGCGACCTTTAGTTTGTCGTTGAATACGAACAACACCGTCGCCTTTAGGACGTTCGACTTTTTCTTCTTCAGGTTTGATTCGACCAGTTTCTGTTGAATATACGAGAGACATACTCTTATTTCTTTTGTTGTTGTGCTTGCATCGCTTTTTGCTTTGCAACTAAATACGCTTCGATATGACGTTGAATTGCGGCTTTCGCACCTTTTATCAACTTGCCATTGAACATACAGTACCAAGCATTTGGCTCTCCTGTATCGTTCTTTATCGTGTAGCCATTAAATACTTCAGATTGAGGGTTGCCGGTGCTTTGCGTTCGTTGACCTAAAGAAGAAAACTCTTTGGGATCGATAATAGACGCGGTATCACACCACCAATCAATGCTCTTTTTTACCGCCGTTAAACTGCCTTGTAAAACGTGGTTTTTGATTTTAACCTTCCAAACGCTACCATCGGATCCGCCTGATTGCAGGTTAAAACCTCTATAATTTGAAATTGCCATACCACTGAGCCATCTATCTAATGCTTTGATACAATCATAATTATAACCGAACAATATTCAAACACTAATGCCTTACAAAAGTTCGGTTATTCTTATTTCTACCACAAAACGCATGATGGTAACGTTAGTTAGCTTGCAGTATTAATACAATCAGCTAAAAATTCGTGGAACTGATGACCATTATTTTGCAGCATTTTAGGGAACATCGAGATCGGCGTCATACCTGGGAAAGTATTTACCTCATTCAAATAGATTTCGTTGTCTTCTGTTAAGAAGAAATCGATACGCGATAAGTGACGAAGATTCATTTGCTTAAAGACTGTCTGTGAAGCTTCAAGAATCGCATCTACCTGCTCTTCTGTTAAGTTCTTTGCTTCAACTTCTGTCAGCGAATGACTCGCACTGCTGTACTTCTCATCGTAAGAATAGAAGGCACCATCAGGCGCGATTACCTCACCGGGTTTGGTAATGTACAGTTGGCCACCCATCTCATAAGCTGCGACTTCAAGCTCACGTGGTTTCACTGACTTTTCAATCAACACCTGCTCAGAAAAACCGAAGGCATCATTGACTGCTTGTCGCAATTCTGACTTTTCGGTGACGCTGTAACACCCAACAGAAGAACCTTGACGAGCGGCTTTGACAAACACTTTTCCCCATTTATCAAATGCTTGTTGCGCTTGCTCGTGGGCGTATTCATCATTACGAGTCAGAAATAAGTATGGAGTGTTTGGGATACCAATTGCATCGTACCAAAGCTTAGATGTGATCTTATTGAAGCTGTTGCTGCTCGCCTCAGGACCGCAACCAAGGTATGGAATGCCTGCGATTTCAAACATGGACTGAATATCGCCAGTTTCACCAGGGAAACCATGAATACAAGGAACGATAAAATCGACGGCTAAACTCGAGGTATCTGAACAAAGTTGTTTTGTGTTCAAGTCTAGGTAAACCAACTCATTTTGGTTTGTTACCCAACCTTCATTTTTGATTTCTACGCGCGTTACTTTAACGTTTTCAATCAAATTTAATTGCTGCTCGACGAAGTTTGCAGACAATAATGAGATCTCGTGTTCCGATGAACAACCACCGCATAGAAGAAGAATATTTTTAATCATGAATCAATCTTTCCGTGATTTTAAAAAGATACTATTCAGTATGATAAACTTTTGGTTAGCAACGTACAGTAATTTTACTGTGAAGAATGCTGTTCGAATAGGATTTAACCAAAGAAAGAAGGGAGCAATTTGCTCCCTTCTTTTTGTGTTATTAGTTGAGTTTATTAAGTGTTGGGTATGCCGAGTTTTTAATGGCATCGATACTCTTAACAAATGGCTTCAACTGTTGAAAATGCCCAGGAAGCGTCGATATTGCTTGTTGTGCTTCAGCGCTAGTTGCGTAATCGCCGTAAAGCACTGAGAACCACTTAGTGCCATTGACCACTTTGTAGTTTTCCCAAATAGGTTGGCTGTTTTGTGGAAGCTTGCTCGCGAATTGGTCTACTTTCGCTTGGCTGCCGACGGCAACAACTTGGATGGTGTAACCAAAACGTTGAATGCTCGCTTGCTTTTTACTTGGTGGAATGATCTTAACTGGCTTCGCTTGATCTTTAGGGGTTAATTTAACCACCTTCTTCTCTTCTGGCTTCGCAGTCATTTTGACAACGGTAGGCTCTACGTCTTTTTCTACCACTGCGTTTTCAGAAGACATAATTGGCTTAGAGACAGCCTGAGATTGGTAGTCTTCTTGGTAACTTTCTGATGTCACGTCAGTGATGTAAGTTTCCGAGGCACAAGCAGAAAGTAGTACTGACAAGCCGATGATTGCGATTTTTTTCATGAAGTAACAAACGCTCTGAACAAATATTACGATAAATCATGCCGATAGCAGGCTATTTTATCAAGCACCAAACACAATAATCTTTGAATTTGATGTGATGAGTGACACAAACTCTACAAGCATGGTTTAGATTTGCACCAATGTCTGGCTTATTCATATTTAAACAGAAAGTTATTCGTTTATGATTGTATAAGGACTAACCACTCGCTTTCGACGTCTATGGCCAAGGAGTAACAATGAACAAACTACAAAAACTCTTCAAACCGAATTCTGTTGCAGTGGTCGGCGCATCACAAAAAGAGCTGCGAGCTGGGCAAATTGTGATGCGTAATTTACTCCAAAGTGGTTTTGGCGGTGCCATAATGCCAGTCACACCAAAATACAAGTCGGTATCTGGTGTCATTGCTTATCCGAACGTAGCTTCCCTACCCTATACACCTGATATCGCGATCCTCTGTACAAACGTTTCTCGTAATAAACAGCTTTTAAAAGATCTTGATGCTCGTGGTACTGCATTCGCTATTGTTATTTCTGACGACGCTGAAAGCATCGATATTTCAGAGCTGAATATTCGTGTTTTAGGTCCAAATAGTCTTGGCATTATTCTGCCTTGGCATAACTTCAATTGCTCTTTTTCTCCTGTTGCTGCACGACCAGGAAAGATAGCTTTTATTTCACAGTCGGCAGCAGTATGTACGACCGTTCTTGATTGGGCCAACGACAAGAACATCGGTTTTTCTTCCTTCATTTCTATTGGACAAGGTCAAGACATCGATTTTGCGGAACTTCTCGACTATTTAAGTATGGATGGAAAAACCGAGGCAATCTTGCTCTACGTTGATTCAATTAAAGATGCTCGACGTTTCATGTCCGCTGCTCGAGCTGCCTCACGTAACCGAAGAATTTTGGTCTTAAAAGCTGGCCGCTCTAAACAAGCTCGCTCTTTAGATGAAGAAAGCATCGATGCGTTAGATATCATTTATGATTCTGCGATACGTAGAACTGGTATGTTGCGCGTTGGCAATACACATGAATTGTTTGCAGCTGTAGAGACGCTCACTCATTCGGTGCCACTTCGCGGAGAGCGCCTCGCCATTGTGACGAATGGTGGCGGGCCCGCAGTGATGGCCGTTGACACGTTACTAGAACTTGGGGGAAAACTCGCCTCTCTTGATGAAGAGTCAATCAACCAATTACAAGCCGCTTTGCCCAGTAATTGGCGAGGAATCAACCCTATCGACTTAGCTGGAGACGCGACGAAAAAGCGTTATGTCGATACGATCAATGCCATCATGAATAAGGATTGTACTGATGCAATCTTGATCATGCACAGCCCTTCAGCGGTATCAGATTCATTGGATACCGCGAATGCCGTTATTGAAGCGATTCAAGCACACCCAAGGCACAAGCATTTCAATATCCTGACAAATTGGTCTGGCGAACAAACCTCTAGAGAAGCACGTTTGGCGTTTACTCAGGCCGGTATTCCCACCTACCGTACACCTGAGAGTGCGGTCGTCGCATACATGCACTTAGTCGAGTACAGACGCAACCAAAAACAGCTGATGGAAACACCAACGACGGCAGAACCACTGCACTCAGGCAGCGTCAATCTTGCCCGTGATTGGGTCAATGACCAACTACTGGATAAAAAATCAGTAGTTCTCGATACGCACCAGACAAGTCCATTATTCGAACAGTTTGGCTTTAAGATGCTACCGACTTGGATTGCCTCTGATGTAACAGAAGCGCTTCATATGGCAGAAAATATTGGGTATCCAGTAGCAGTAAAACTGCGTTCTCCCGACATTCCTCATAAATCTGATGTTCATGGCGTTGCGTTGAACCTAAGGAACAGCCAAGAAGTATCAAGTGCAGCACAAGCAATCCTTGATACAGCGAAACTGAGTTATCCATCTGCAAACCTTCAGGGTCTTCTCGTACAAGGCATGGCTAAGCTTGGTAGTGCGGAAGAACTGCGGGTAAGTATTGTAGTAGACAGCGTATTTGGGCCCGTAATTCTGCTTGGTCAAGGCGGTTCAGATTGGAACATCACCCAAGATGCTGTTGCCGCTTTGCCTCCTCTAAATATGAATTTGGCACGCTACTTAATCGTGATAGCACTCAAATCTGGCAAAATACGATTACAAAAACACAAAGATGCCATCGACATTACCGAGTTGTCTAAATTCCTAGTTCGAATCTCACAAATGGCGGTTGAGCTACCTGAAATAGAAAGACTGGATATTCATCCAGTACTTGCGTCAGGTAGTGATTTTACCATCATTGATGCCGACTTAACGCTCAGGAAGTACCAAGGGGATGCTCAAGAACGTTTGGCTATCCGCCCTTTCCCTGCTGAGTTTGTGGAAACCGTCACGTTAAGAGATGGGCAACCAATCTTACTTCGCCCAATCTTGCCAGAAGATGAACCCATCCATGCACAGTTTATTAATAGTGTGTCAAAGGAAGACTTGTACAATCGCTTCTTCTCGGACGTTGGCGAGTTTAATCATGAAGCGCTTGCGAATCTAACTCAGATTGATTACGACCGTGAAATGGCGTTTGTTGCTGTTGCCTTTGATGAGAATGGACCTTCTATCATCGGTGTAGCAAGAGCGTTGATTACACCTGACAATAGCGATGCTGAGTTTGCAATATTGGTTCGGTCTGACTTGAAAGGTAAAGGGCTCGGTAAAGTTCTGATGCAGAAAATCATTAGTTATTGTCAAGTCAAAGGGACCAAACAGATGTCAGGAATGACAATGCCGACTAACCGAGGCATGCTTTCTCTAGCACAAAGTTTAGGCTTCGAACTTGATGTTCAGTTTGCTGATGGCACTGCAGACATGGTTTTGCCATTAAATTAGCCTTGCTATGCCGATATGGTTTAAGAGCTCAAAGTTGTCACAGCGGATAGAGTATGTGCACAGCAAACCTCGAATCTGACAGAAAAAACAAGGGACGTTGTGCGCGTCCCTATTGATTTCTAAGCGTCTGCGTTATTAGCCATAAGCGTGACAATGTCACTTTAATTTCCAGTTTTTCTTCAAATACTGAACGCACCATGATTTCGCTTCTCCCATGGCGTTTCTGCGCCAAGCAAGGATTATCTCGATGGGTTGCTCTTCAGTACCTTCGATACGTTTTAGTAGCCCACTCTCAATCATACTCTGTGCGACTTGACTGGGAAGCGTCCCTATACCCAGTCCAGAAGCCAATGCTTCTACTTTTGCAGGAAAGTTGGTCACTGTCAGCCTGGGCTGCTTTTGCATAACATTGATAGACAGCGCTGGTTGCTCTCTTGCCGTATCGGCGATTGCTATCACTCGGTACTTTTCTCTCGCCGCATCATCGAAATCGCCATTGCGCTTATGTACGTAATGATCAGCCGCGGCAACCCAAACCATGCTCATTTTGCCGATCTTTTCCGCTTTCACATCGTGAGGAAGTGTATCAAGTGCTGGGCACACTAATAGATCAGCTCTGCCTGTATTTAATGATTCCCAACTACCCGCAAGTATCTCTTCTTGCAAGCGTACTCTCGTACTACTCACATTGGCCAAAGCATCCACCATCGGGAAAAAATTGGAAATGGGAATGATGCCATCAAAAGCGACAGTAATGTCCAACTCCCACCCGTTAGCCAGCAAGGTCGCATCATTTACTAACTTTTCACTTGCTTGAAGAATTGCTCTACCACTTTCAAGGATCAGTTTCCCGGCTTCTGTGAAATGTGCTTTATGCCCTGAACGATCGAAGATGATGATATCAAGGTCTTGTTCAAGCTTTTGGATCTGGTAACTGAGAGAAGAAGGAGCACGTTCCAGCTCGTTCGCAGCGGCAGCAAAACTCCCCCTTCTATCAATCGCATCGAGGATATGAAGTGCTTCTAAAGTGATTGGGCTTTGCACATGAACTTCCTTTTATGTGATTTTAATCACAGTAGTGGCATTTGAAATACCATGTTAAAAAATGACTTTAAACAATATAACAGATTGATAATTAAAGACTACCTTTGGCGTAGCACAAATTACTTTTGACAAAAACAATATTAAATAGCAATGGTAATGATAGTAATTACCATTTAGATAAACTAAGATGCCGCACGTTGTTATTGCCTATTATGGATTTAAGGTATTGAAGCCAATGTATAAAAAATCAATTTTGTCCGCCTCTATTCTAGTTGCCCTTTCTCAAGGTGCTTACGCAGATGATACTTCAACATTTAATGAAGTGGTTGTATCCGCTACCCGTACAGAGCAAAACATCAATGATGTTTCAGCTTCTGTTGAATCGGTATCTTCTCAAGATATCGAGCGCTCTCTTTCTAAAGATCTGTATGATGCAGTTCAATACACTCCGGGCGTTGAAGCTACCACTTCAGGTCGCTTTGGCATCTCTGGCTTTAACATTCGAGGCATGGAAGGCGATCGAGTTAAAATCGTTGTTGATGGTGTTCAGCAAGCCACTCCATTCAACCCAGGTGGTGGCGCTGTACAAGCTATTTATCCAAACGCGATTGAGCTTGATACACTCACAAGTATCGAGATCAACAAAGGCCCATCTTCAACCCTTTACGGTTCAGATGCAATGGGTGGCGTGGTTGTTCTAAAGACGAAAGATCCATCAGACGTTTTGAAAACAGACGGTGATGAAAACCGTTTTGGTATTAAATCAAGCTACTACTCTGTTGATGAGCAATTCAAGAACACATTAACTTGGGCAATGCGCCAAGGTAACCTTGAAACGCTATTAATGGGTACATACGCTACCGGTAGCGAGCGACAAACTTACGGTGACGGTTCTGATATTGATGGTAGTGATCGCGGATTAGAAAACCCTGCAGACAAAGACCTAAACAACATTCTTGCTAAAGCCTACTACACACTAAATGATACGAACAAAATTGGTGTCGTCTTTGAGCGTTACAATTACCAGTACGATGAAAACAATCGCAGTGGTAACTACACACTGAACTTTGGCCCTATGCCTGGTGTCACTTATGCTGATGCAAAAAGCAGTGATGAGACGACACGTACGCGCTACGGCATTAACTACGAGTTAACGAAAGCTAACCCAGCCTTCGACGGAATGAAGCTAGACTTGAACTATCAGGTTACAGAAAGCGAAAACTCTAACTTCTCTAACGTGACTGATCATTTAGGCTACATTGGTTACGAAGGTGACCGAACTCGCCTACGCCAAGCTGAAGATAAATCGCTCCAGTTTGATGCACAGTTCGATAAAGTGATTACCACGGACAATGCTATTCATGAGCTAACCTACGGTTTGAACTCTGTACACACTGATTTTCAGCTGACTAACGTTGATATCTTCCATGACAATGGCACAACAAAACCTGGTTCAACCACTATCCCAGACGCAACAGTAACTGAATGGGGCGTTTTCCTTCAAAACAACGCATTCTTACTAGAAGATACGCTTGTTCTTAACGCTGGTATTCGTTATGACTCATTTGAAGCTGACCCTTCTTCAGATGAAGGCTTCACAACTGAACGTAAGAAAAACAGCAACGATGCTTGGACGGGTAAACTTGGTGCGGTATATCACATTAACGATAAGCTAAGTACATTTGCTCAAATCAGCCAAGGCTTTAAAGCGCCAACGGTCGAGCAGCTTTACTACGAATACGACACGGGTGCTGAATTCGTTCCAAACCCAGATCTAGAAGCGGAAAAGAGCCTTTCATACGAGATCGGTTTCCGAGGTCAAAACGACTTTGCTCAGTTTGAATTGACCGGCTTTATCACGCAATACAAAGACTTTATTGACGCTGAAGACCTGCCAAGCATCGATCCAAACAAAGATCGTATCACTATCGTAAACCGTGACGAGGTGGATATTTCTGGTGTGGAATTCAGTTCAACTCTACTGCTAGATGAAAGCTTCTCATCGCCTAAAGGTATGTACACTAAACTGTCTGTGACTTACCTAGACAGCGAAGACAAGTCGACAGGTAAACCTCTTGATTCTGTAGCACCGCTTTCATCAGTCATTGGCTTAGGCTACGACAATGTTGAGCACAACTTTGGTGCACTAGCCTCACTAAAACTTGCGGCGAAGAAAGACGACTGGTCTGATGAAGACCAAATCGATTCATCAGGTTACGGTGTAATGGACATTACCGCTTACTACATGCCAGTGAAAGACCTGACAGTATCGGCTGGTTTGTTCAATGCGTTCGACAAGAAATATTGGACATACCAAGACGTTCGCGGGCTTGATAACACCGACAACACCGATTTTTACAGCCAACCTGGCCGTAACTGGGGTGTATCTGTAGACTACCAATTCTAATTTACTTTTTAGCGATATAATGAAAAGCGCCTGACAGTGTCAGGCGCTTTTTTGTTCTATGTAAACTCTTAAAAGCTGTAGGTTTAACGCATTTTTGATGCTTTACAGATTTTTCTAAGTAAAACATTTCTTCCGCACTACAAAAACAAAAAAGCCAGCATTATGCTGACTTTTTACCAGTACTTTCATTTCTAAAATGTTAAGAAAAGAATGAAAAATGAAAGATTATTGTTTTGCCATCTCTTTCTTCACCATAACTGCTGCTGCAACGATGAATGCGATGATTAAACCAAGTTCCATGAACTACCCCGAATAGTTTAAAGAAAATTTACGACCTAAATTAAGAGTCGGGCATAGTTTAGCACTTCTATAATTACGTGCTACCTTTTAACCACAAATTTACGATTTTTTCCGATTTAGATCAAAAAAGGTGCGATAATGCACCCTTTTGTTACTATTTTGTAAAATGTTCACTTTTAGGCGTCTGGGTAACCTTGTGGGTTATTTGACTGCCAACGCCACGTATCACCTGTCATTTCTTCAAGTGTTCGCCCTGCCTTCCAACCCAGCTCATTCGCTGCTTTTGAAGGGTCAGCCCAACACTCAGCAATATCACCAGGACGACGATCCACCAGCTTAAATGGAACCGGTTTACCAGAAGCAGCTTCAAACGCTTTCACCATTTCCAGTACGCTATAACCATTACCTGTACCTAGGTTGTAGATATGAAGGCCTGCTTTATTACCTACTTTGTCTAATGCAGCAACGTGACCGTCAGACAAGTCCATAACATGGATGTAGTCACGAACACCCGTACCATCTTTTGTTGGGTAATCGCTACCAAATACCGACAAAAATTCACGACGACCTACAGCAACTTGAGAGACGAAAGGCATCAAGTTATTTGGAATGCCTTGTGGGTCTTCACCAAGCTCACCTGTTGGGTGCGAACCTACTGGGTTGAAGTAACGCAGCAACGTGATACTCCAGTCAGGGTTCGCTTTTTGGAAGTCAGTTAGACATTCCTCGACCATCAGCTTACTGCGACCATAAGGGTTAGTTGCACTTGTTGGGAAATCTTCTGTAATTGGCACTGTTGCAGGATCGCCATATACCGTTGCAGATGAACTAAACACGATAGATTTCACACCAGCGTCACGCATAGCATCGACCAATACGAGCGTACCGTTAACATTGTTGTCGTAGTATTCTAATGGTTTCTCTACAGATTCACCCACCGCTTTGAGACCGGCAAAGTGAATGACTGCTTCAATGTTATGCGTCTTCATCGCATCGACTAATGAGGCTTTGTCGCGAATATCCGCTTCAATAAATACAGGTGTCACACCGCAAACTTTCTTTATACGTTCTAGTACTGTCGGTTTGCTGTTGTAAAGGTTATCGAGAATAACTGGTGTCATACCAGCTTCGATCATTTGAATACAAGTGTGGCTGCCAATGTAGCCCATACCACCCGTAACAAGTACTTTCATTTTATCATTCCTTCTGACGCGAATCGGGCTAGTTTAAAGGTTTCTAGCCTGTTTTTAAACAGTCTCTGGGGATTCGCAACCCATTAAAATCGCTTGGCCTTTACCCGCTTTCTTTGCTTGGTACATGGCCGTATCGGCGCTTTTCAATATTCTTGTGGCATCGCGTTCATTCACACCGACCAACTTAACACCGATACTGACACCGACTTTCAGTAAGGAGCCTCTGTATTCAATCGGCGCACAAATACTCTCGAGTAAGTGTTCAGCGATGCGTGTCACTGCTTTTTGATTTGCAGGATTCACTAACATCACAAATTCATCACCAGACAATCGCGCAATGAGATCGCTGTGTCGCGTGGTGGACGTCATACGCTCAGCAACTTGCTTAAGCACTTCATCCCCAGCATCATGCCCGTAAGTATCGTTGATGGCTTTAAAACCGTCCAAGTCGAGATAAAGTACCGCAAATTCATCTCGTAAGTAGCCTGATCTTTGTACCAATTCTTCCAGCTCCAAATGAAATTTGGAACGATTAGCAAGGCCGGTAAGTGCGTCATGATGAGCAAGGTATTCAAGCCTTTCCATTTCCTTTGCGCTCGAAAGATCAGTCAAGATGATCACCATATCATACGCATTATTATCTTCACTTTTCACAATGCGATTTACTTTTGCAAACAGAGGAATGAGTTGCCCGTTGTGGTTTTTCTCAATGACTTCCCCCTGCCACATGCCGTAATTTTCGATCGACTCTAAAATGCTTGGCATCATCGCTTGTAACTTGCGCCAACGAATCGATTTGATAAACGGCTTTCCAATCAACTGTTCCATCTCAAGGCCGGTCAGTTTCGTAACGGCGGGGTTTACCATCGTAATAATGCCTAAGTGATTAAGAACCACCAAACCATCCTGACTGCTCTCAAACACACGTCCTGCAACTTTTTGACGATTCATCGCCTCTTCGATGGCGGTTATATCTTGAATCGCAAACAACAAATATCCGTGTTTAGATAGGCGTCGACTCGTAAGGCTCAATTGTTGCTCGTTCAAATCACTTTGTAGATGTATATCATCACACTCTAATCCGCGGCTCAGAATCTGACTAAGTTCGTTGGGGGTTTTGGTTTTAATCAAGTCGCAGATGTTCGCCGTTTCCAAATTATGGAACGTTTCTTTAAATATATGGTGAGTCATCTTGTTGCAATGAATGACCCTTCCTAAGTTATCCGTCACAATGAGCGCGTATTGAATCGAGTCAATCACTTCTTCTGAAAACGACTTACGGCGCTCAAGTATATCTAATGTGTGTTTACGCTGTTTCTCACGTTTTTGTAGCTTATCGACCATGAGGTTAAATGAAGCAACGAGATCCCCCACTTCATCTTTTGCTCGATGATTAATACGTCCGCTCAAATGGTGACCGTTAGCAAAATCCTGTAATGCTCTGTTCACTTCAATCAGTGGACGAAGAACTCGTCGTTCGACACCAAAGTAAAAAGTCACACCACCAGCGAAGAGAATAACCAAGAACAATAAGCCATCTTGTAACAGCGCGTCTCTTACTTGCATCATCGGCAATTGAGATAACGTTACACGAATACTACCGATAACTTGCCCTTCATGAATAATTGGCTCTAATACATATAGGAAATGAGCCGATAACGCATACCCTAAGGAATGCAAGCGGCTGCGCTCTTTAACTGAGGGGCTCGGTGCAGAAAAGCCATCAAGCGCAAAAACGGCAAACGGCTGATTGTTTTTGTCATACAACTTGACGAGTGATACGTTTGGCTCCATCAAAAAATCAGCCAAAATGGTTTGTGCTTTTTGCTTGTTCTTTGTGGCGAGCGCATCTTTAATGGAATGAGAGACATCATTAATAAGAACTTTCGTCTGCTCAACGAGCTCATGTTTGGCGGACTGATACGTGATGTATGACGTGTAACTCTGAGATGTAACAAAGATGACCGTGATGAAAGCGAGTATCGGCCATATTAGCTTTGCTCGTATTGACATATATATTCCTGTCGCAAAAGACAACCCAAAAGACACAATGGTTGCTATGCAAGCTATCACACAAAAAGAAGAGTCAAGACTAACACGACAATCGATGAAATGAACCTGTAATTCTCAGATATTAGACTGATAAAACATGATTTTCTTGAAACTTCGGATCATTTCAAATTACTAAACGATCTTTATCGATTATCATCTGCTAGTCTTCTACCTGAAAAATGAAGTTAGTCACTGAACTTAAACGTATTTTCCTGCATTTTACATGCATAGTTCGGATTTATAGAAACGTATGACATTGAATAAACAGCAACTGACACTTAACTGCGACATGGGCGAAAGCTTTGGATCGTGGAAAATGGGCGCCGATGAAACGGTTATGCCACATATTGATATGGCGAACATCGCGTGCGGATTCCACGCCTCCGACCCAAATGTCATGCATGATACGATTACCCTAGCCAACCAGCACGACGTAGAAATTGGAGCTCACCCTGGCTATCCCGACATTCAGGGCTTTGGCCGTCGTAGTTTGGCTATGAACAACGATGACATTACCAACATGGTGATTTATCAAGTTGGCGCGCTGCAGGCACTGTGCAAAGCGCAATACACCGACATTGGTTACATCAAACCTCATGGTGCGTTATACAACGATATGATGGCAAATGACGGTGTTTTCTTGGCCTTAGTCAAAGCGGCCGCATTGTTCAAAGTCCCTTTAATGATCCTTGCTTCACAAGAGAATGAAAAATACCTTGAGATTGCTGATGATTTCGATGTTCCTTTGCTCTTTGAAGCGTTTGCAGATCGACGTTATCAAGACGACGGTTTACTCACTCCTAGAACCCACCCTAACGCAGTATTAAACACAGAACACGCCATTCTTGAGCAAGTTAAAATGCTGGCAGAATCAGGCAGAGTAAAAACGGCTTCAGGCCAATACATTCTCTTAGAGGCCGATACCATTTGCGTACATGGAGACAATGAAGAATCGATCACGTTGATACAAAAAATACGTCAGAGTCTCTACACTGGAGGAAATTAATGAATCAAGGGCAGTTTTCTATCTCACCGATATCAGAGTGCAGTATTCTTATTCGCTTCGAAGAACCTATTACCGTTGAGCACATTGGCGAACTCGCACATCAGATTGTTGATAAGTTAAATATGATCGTCATGAACGTGGTCCCATCTTACCGCACCATCTTGATAGATTATTTGCCCTTTCGAATTCAAGAAGCGTCGATTTTAAATGAGCTTCAACATCTCATCTCTCGTTTCGACGTTCAGTCCATGGACAACAAACAGCCAAATTACATTTCTATCCCAGTCTACTATTCTGAAGAAACCGCTCTTGATCTTAAGCGGTTTGAACTCAAAGGTTTAACGCTGACAGAGCTTATCGAACAGCACACGCAAGTGGTTTATACTGTCTCTGCAATTGGGTTTGCCCCTGGCTTTGCATTCCTTTCTGACGTAGCGGAACGCATTCAAATACCAAGGCATCAAACCCCAAGAACGCACGTTCCTGCTGGAAGTGTAGCAATCGCTGACTCTAAAACAGCGGTGTATCCTTCTGATAGCCCTGGAGGTTGGAACGTCATCGGCAGAACCCCTATTTCCCTCTTTGTGGATACCCCTCCCTTTATCCCTTTCGAAGTAGGAGACAAGGTCACATTTGGTGCAATATCAAAACAAGAATTCCTCAACTTAGGAGGTATTCTATGAGTCGAATAGGATTATATGTAGAAAAACCAGGGGCGCTCTCTCTGATTCAAGATTTTGGACGCTTTGGCTTAGCTCATATCGGAATCACTCAAGGTGGGCCAGTGGATGATTACGCATATAGTTGGTCTAATCATTTACTCAATAACCCTGTCAATTGCTCAGTCATCGAAGTTACTCTCGGTAATGCGAGCTTTAAAGCATTGTCGGATTGTCACCTAGCAATTTGTGGTGGGGATTTAAATGCTTCTGTTGAAGGTTCACCTATCGCCAATTGGTCTGATTTCACCTTAAAAAAAGGTCAAACACTTCGATTTGGTATGGCAAAAAATGGACTGCGCGCTTATCTAGCAGTTAAAGGTGGTTTTAGCGTCAGTACGCATCTTGGTAGCAGTTCAACGGTCGTTCGTGAGGCGCTCGGAGGCTTGCAAGGAAACGGTGAAGCGCTTCAAGTTGGTGATATCGTTGAATGTCACCCTCATCCACTGCCGAATACTAAACCTAAGCAGATGACGTTCCGATTCAAACCCGATTACAACCTACCGATTAAGCTAAGAGTGATCGAAGGCTATCAACACGAAGATTTCTCCCAACAATCTGTCAACGATTTCTATTCCAGTCGTTTTTCGATTTCAACGAATTCAAACCGTATGGGCTATAGATTGGAAGGCAAAACGATCATGCCGCCATATGACGGTATTTTATCTGAGGGCATTGCACTAGGCTCAATTCAAATCCCAAATGATGGTAATCCCATCGTGTTGCTGAATGATCACCAAACAATTGGGGGGTATCCAAAATTTGGCTGCGTTGCGAGAATTGATTTACCGCGCTTAGCACAAGCAAAGCCAGGTCAAGCGGTGAGTTTTGTTAAGGGAGACCGAAAAGGCTTGCAGGATGTTTGGTGTCAGTGGGCTCAGTTTTTCGGGTACTGAGCCCTAACTTCGTTAAACATTATCCATGAGGATATTTGCAGTAAAGTCAAATTTACATGCCGTAGCGCTCAGCTAATGCTTGTGGGTAACCACGTTGTTGAGTGAGCTTGATAGCAAACTGTTCGACTTCTTCTGCGGTCCACTTGACCGCATCAGGATGCTGACTCTCAACATGGCTACTTGGCTCGATATCAAACCAGTATTGCGCCATTTTTTGCGCTGCTAGTAAGGTCGATGAGGCTTTAACCACCTCAACACGTGCATAATGGTTATCTTCAAACGTAACATCAGCAGCACGAAGCACAGGATCAGTGCCCGGTATCTGCTGAGCACCAAATAAAGCTTTACCACCTTTTATCGCGGTATTGTAATCTGGAATAAATTGCGCCATATGCTGAATCGCATTGTCAGTGCGCTCTTCAAGAACCTCTTGCCTCCAACCGTTGCGTATCTTAGAAAGTAAGCGTGTTGGTAACACCGGTTGCGCAGACTCAGCACTACTCTCGACCAAACCATCATCAAACAATGTGATGCCTTTCGTCATACCATGCAATTGAAAGTAACCGTTACCGTAAGGCGTCAGTTGCGCCATACCCTTGTCTGTTCCCCGAGGGCCATGGAAGATAACTTCTGGCCACTGCTGATGACACGCTTCCCAACGAGTCACATAAGCCGCTTTAAATTCAACAAGTCGATCTCGTTTTACGCCGATGGAGTCATCAACTTCACCGGTTTCGAAGCCGCAAGCATTGATGAGATAGTCGCAATACAATTGCTTATCTATTCCGTCTTGTTGGAAGCATAACGACCATGTATCACCATTCCATGACGCATCTTTCAGCTCAGCTTGTGTATATACCTGAACATTCGGAAGCTGTGCCAGCGTCATGTTGGCAACAGCAGCTAATCGGAAAACACTCCAACCATACTCTTGTACTGCGACTACTGGGTACTTCAACGTGTCTAAATCGGCATGTTGTGCAAATGGAATACACCACTCATCGATCGTTTGAGGGTTCTCTGGTTGAATACCTTCAGCTAAAGCTAATAACGCTTCTTTTGAATAGAGCTTGTAATACGCTTCTGGATCTCCCAAAACTTGATTTCGGGCGTCTTGCTTAACAAGAGATTGATAGGCGCTTTTAATAGTCTCTAAACGAGGGATGAGCGTAGTAGGGTCTCCACCATCGGAGTGAGGTACTGCAATGACGGTTGGTCGAATATTCAATGAGTGAGGATACAAACGAATTGTATCAATAGACTGCGTTAAAAGATCTAGGCACTGTTGCTCAGAAATTTCCCGATATAGGTTACCACCAGCATGTAAATGACAGATGGGTGGGCCATTAACGAGCGAAACACCCTTCTCGATCACTGATACCTGAAAACCTAGCTCTGCAAAATGGATAGCAGCGGTTGCCCCTGCAACGCCACCACCGATTACTGCGATATGTTTATCTTTACGATTTGGAAACTCAGACTTCATTGCTTCACTGAAATTTTTATAAGGAGAAATCTTTACTTAATGTTGATTCTACTCGCCTTTGAGCATGATTAAAATCACAAAAAGTTCATGGGTTTGCATTTGTTATCGGTATACGTCAAAAGTTACTTTTAAGAGCAAAAAATTTCGAAAAAAAATGCTTGACGAGGTTGTTGAGAAAGCGAATTTTTAGGGGCATGTGCATAATAATTTTGCTCCAACACCCATGGTGTAAAGCCTGCGGAAACACCCTACTTTTCGACCACTTCAGTTATCCAAAAAGTTATCCACTGTTTTTGTGGATAACTAAAATAAAACTGTCATAGAGCGCTTCCGCTGTGACTAACTCACGTTGCATTAAGTGTTTACAGGGGTTAACAATCTTTTCAATAAACTCATCACCACTAAGGCTAGAACAGCAAACGTACCCAGAGGCAAAGCTATCCACAATTCTGGGTGGATCTGTGGGTTCAGATCAAAGCCATATTTCATCACAGCAGCGACACAAAGCTCTGCAGCTATGACAGCTACACCACTCGCAACAACGGCCATGATCCCATACTCCGCCCACAACGTGGTATTGATCCGTTTTTTACTTGTTCCTAAGGTACGATACAAGCGAATTTCTTGCTGTCGTTGAGAGAGGCTCAGCCTTAACAGCGTAAAGATAAGTAATAAACCAGCAACAACACCCAATAGAGCAAGAATAGTAATAGCAGAGACGATTTGTTGTACGAGTTCTTGTATCTTGTCTCCCATCGTACGAATATCAAGAACCGAAACCGTTGGATGAGCGCGAGACATTGAAGTTAGTAACGAATCATCATCTTCACTAATACGATAACTGATCAAATAGGAGCCAGGTAAGCTAGCCATGACATCCGAAGAAAAAATGAAGTAGAAATTGGGCTTCATATCTCGCCATTCTACATGTCGGATACTATCAACCGTTGCATCGAAATTCTGGCTGTTAATCACAAAGCGAAGTGTATCACTCAGCCCTATCCCTAAGTCCTCTGCCACTTTAGCTTCGACTGAGACGCTGTCCTTATTCGTCCACTCACCAGAAAGCACTTCGTTGTATTCAGGTAACACATCGCCCCATGTCAGGTTTAGTTCACGACGAATCGCATCAGACCCTTCGCCTTGATACTCGATTTCCTTAACGTTCTCACCATTAATTTCGGTCAATCTACCACGAATAATTGGGAACGCTTGTGACCGTGTCACTTGGTTTTTATCTAACGTTTCCAGATAGCTATCTAACTCATAGTCCGCAATATTTAAAGCAAATACATTCGGGGCATCAGCTGGAAGAGTCCTCGCCCAGTCAGCCAGAATATCGCTACGCACCAACCAGATAATAGAAAGCAACATTAGAGATAACGATAACGCACCAAACTGAAGTCCACTCGTAAGCGGCGTTCTGTTGATACGACTTAAAGCCAGTTTCATTGCAGGGCGTGTTGATATCCGTGCAAATAATTTGGTGAGTCCAACGCTCACCGCCGCCAACACAATAAATAATGCCGCAATACCAGCTAAGACTATCCACACCAACGTGTTATTGGCATAAATAACCAATAGAGGAACCAGTGGGACCAAAACTAACAACATACGTTTCCATGAACGTTTTGCTGTCCCTTGCTGGAGCACTTCTAAGGCGGGAGTTTTGATAAGGCCAAGTAGTGGAATCCCAAGTGCAGGCACCGTGATCAATATGGCAGAGGCGACAGACACAAGTATTGGTGTGACGCCGTAACTAGGTAATGGATTTGGCAGCAAGTCTTTCAGTGGGATTCGCAATAGGTACTCTAACCCACTGCCAAGCAAGATGCCGACGACACTTGCACTCACCAACAGAATCGTAACCTGTATTAAAAGCCATTTTTCAATCCAGCGACGACTTGCCCCCAAGCTCTTTAACATCGCTATGGTTTGCGTGCGGCTGTTCACGTAACTTTGACACGTTAATACTAATGTAGTTGCCGCCATTATGATGACAATAGCAACGGTAAGAGATAAGTATTGAGTCGTGCGGTCGAATACTTCATTACTGCGACTTGCGGTGTCTTGTGTTCGCCAACGGTCACTGGGTGAAAGCTCGGTGCTGTCTTGCAATTTAGTAAGAGTCGCGTCGTCACCTTTCAGAAACAATCGGTATTGTACTCGACTACCAACTTGTATTGCGCCCGTTTTGACCACGTCTGACGAACTTATGTAGGCGGAAGGCATTTGTTGGAAAGGATTAAAACTCAGCCCCGGTTCCATTAATACAGCGCCTGAAACCGTAAAATCAGCATCGCCTATCGTGACAATGTCACCTTTACTCACTTCTAGCTGGGCCATAATACGTTCATCAAGCCACAGTTGGTTCTGCGTTACATGACCTGACTCATTACTATCCAGTACTAGGTCCCCCATAAGTGGGTAGTTTTCATCAACCGCCCTTACGGTAATCAACTGCATCCCACTCTCACTAAAAGCCATGGTCGCAAACCGCGTCATAGTTGAACGTTCAAGCGCTTGTGTGCTCGTTAGAAGCGGTTCTGGGATCGGATTGGCAGAGACAAAAACAGCGTCAGCAGTTAACGCATCCTTACCTTGTTTAATGATCACCTGCTCCATTCGCTCCGCCAGTGCCGATAATGCGAAAATGCTAGCGATCACCAATACCAATGCCACACTGATGGGCCATAAGTTACCTTGGCGTATTTCACCTAAACTCCAGCGGATAAGACTCTTATTTGGTGATTGTTTAGTGTTAACGTGTCCTTGGTCGGAACCTTGTTCGCTTGAAGAAATTACGGACATGCCACCTCCTCTATCATTTCACCCGCTTCCATTCGATAAACACGGTCACAACGGCTTGCTAAATGACTGTCGTGGGTGACAAGAATCAGGGTCGTTCCATGTTGCTCGTTGAGGTCGAATAACAGCTCGATGACTTTCTCTGCGGTTTGATGGTCTAGGTTACCAGTTGGTTCGTCAGCAAATAACAACTCCGGCTGGGTCATAAACGCTCTTGCAAGTGCGACGCGTTGTTGCTCACCCCCTGATAGTTGGCTCGGTAAGTGGTCAAGTCGCTTTTCCAAACCAACCGCGGTTAACAATTCAGTCGCTCTTGCATCATTCTCAGCCTCACCACGTAGGAGACAAGGAAGAGTGACATTACGTAACGCGCTGAGACTTGGGATAAGAAGAAAGCTTTGAAATACGAACCCCAACGAATCTGCTCGGATTTTAGCGCGAGCTTCATCGTCCAATTTGGAAAGCTCATGCCCTAATAATGTAATTTCACCCGATGTTGGAGTATCTAGGCCAGCAAGCAGTGTCATCAGCGTCGATTTACCCGCTCCCGACGTACCCACGATGGCGATTTTTTCTCCCTTTCTAATGTCGACGTTTACATTTTTAAGGATTGTTAATTGTTCTTGATTAGTAGAAACTTGTTTAGAAACCAAATTCGCTTGAACAATAGGTGCTTTAAGTACAGGTGTTTGCATGATTCGTATACTTTCCTTAGTTCTCTTTCTTAGTCTTTCCGCGACCGCTATGGCGAGCGAAAAGCTTCTTGTATTGGGCGACAGTCTGAGCGCTGGCTATCAAATGCCGATCGAGGAGAGTTGGCCTAGCTTACTCCCAGACGCGTTATTAGAACATGGCCAAGATGTAAAAGTTGTTAACGGCAGTATCTCTGGTGACACCACGGGAAACGGCTTGGCCCGCTTACCCCAGTTATTGAAGCAACACTCTCCTGACGTTGTACTCATCGAGCTAGGCGCTAATGACGGACTTCGAGGCTTCCCACCTAAGCTTATTACGTCGAACCTATCGAAAATGATTACCATGATCAAAGATTCTGGTGCGAATGTGATCATGATGCAAATCCGTGTACCGCCTAATTACGGTAAACGCTACAGTGACATGTTCTACGATATCTACCCTAAGCTCGCAGAACATCAACAAGTTGAGTTGATGCCTTTCTTCCTAGAGCACGTAATCATCAAACCAGAATGGATGATGTCCGACGGCCTACACCCTAAACCAGAGGCACAGCCTTTTATTGCCGACTTTGTCGCGGAAGAATTGGTTAAACATCTCTAATTTTACTGGTCTAGCTCAATAAGTTTTACCTAACTTTACGTTACTCTTATCTGAATCTTATTCACCAAGGTCACATAATAAAAATGCAAATAGAACCGTTAATTCAAGGTGTTGTAGCTCGTTCGTCGCATCCATATGGTTGCCGTGCTTCCATCAAAGAGCAAATTGATTTCGTAAAACAAGCGCCACAAATCAAAAAAGGCCCAAAGCGGGTTTTGATCATTGGTGCTTCCTCCGGCTTTGGATTGGCCGCTCGTATCGCCCTAACCTTTGGTGGCGCAGAAGCTGACACAATTGGCGTATCTTTTGAACGCGGCCCGTCAGACAAAGGGGTTGGTAGCGCAGGTTGGTACAACAATATCTTTTTTAAAGAAGAAGCAATACATCATGGCCGTACAGCCATCAACATCGTTGGTGATGCCTTTTCGGATACAGTCCGTAATCAAGTGATTGAAGCGATTGAAACCTACTTTGAAGGTGAAGTTGACTTAGTTATTTACAGCTTGGCTACGGGTGTTCGCCCTATGCCGAATTCAGAAGAGTTTTGGCGCAGTGTCATCAAACCTATCGGCGAGTCAGTCACTGGCGCTTCAATTATGCTAGAGAACGATCAATGGGTTGAATCGTCACTTGAACCAGCAACCGAAGAAGAAGCGGCAGCGACCATCAAAGTCATGGGCGGTGATGACTGGGAAAGTTGGATTGATGCTTTAATCAACTCAGAATCGGTTGCTGAAGGCTGTAAAACCATTGCTTTTTCTTACATGGGCCCAGAAGTAACTCACCCTATCTACCTTGACGGTACGTTGGGCCGAGCAAAGGTAGACTTACACCAAACCAGCCATTCGTTGAATTTGAAAATGGCTAACTTCGGCGGTAGCGCTCATGCGACGGTGTGTAAAGCTTTGGTGACCAAAGCGAGTGTATTCATACCGGCGTTGAGCCCTTATCTACTAGCGCTTTATCGCGTGATGAAAGAAAAAGGCACACACGAACGATGTATTGAGCAAATGCAACGTTTATTCACAACTAAGCTGTATGACCAAGAAAAAGTACCCGTCGATGGTGAACGCTTGATCCGTATTGATGATCTTGAGTTAGATCCACAAGTTCAACAAGAGGTCTCTGCCATCCTTGAACAAATGAACGCAGACAATTTTAAAGAGCTTGGCGATTATGAAGGCTTCAAAGATGAGTTCATGAAGCTGAACGGGTTTAACTTTGAAGGCGTGGATTACTCACAAGACATCTCTTTAAAAACATTAAAAGCACTCAAGCCGTAGCCAACAACTTGTCTCATAGATGAGATAACGGTAAGTAATTCAAAGTCCTGATATGTTTTCAGGACTTTTTTTTGTTTCGAAATCTCCCCCCCCTATACTTAATCTTAACGAGTTGTTAAATAGCAGCCTCAACACAAGAATAAAAACAAACCTCCATTCACAGGAAGTGAACGTTCGGGAAGGATACCTTATGGGAACATTGCAAACTTTAGATTATATGATCCCGGAGTCCATACAGAAAAGTTGGCAAAACATCGTCAACCTTCTCGCACAAATTGCTAATGTTCCGACCACGCTCATCATGCGCATCCACCCTAACCATATCGAAGTCAACACCACCAGCGAGACACAAAATAACCCTTACAAAGTCGGTGATAAAGAAGGACTTGGACACGGCCTCTATTGCGAACATGTCATTGAACACAAAAGGGAGCTCATGGTACCCAACGCTTTGCTCGATGACGAATGGAAAAATAATCCTGATATTAAGCTTGGTATGATTTCTTACTGTGGCTTGCCCCTTTACTGGCCAAATGGGGAAACGTTTGGAACGATCTGCATGCTCGACTCCAAAGAAAATCAATACAACGCAACTTATCGGCAGCTTCTAAATACTTTCAAAGAGTCCATCGAAGCGCAGCTTGCGGTGGTTTTTCAACAACACAAGCTGATGAGACTAAACAGTGAACTTAAAAACCGAGTCGAAACTCGGACCACTGACCTAGCACAACTCAGCTATTCCTTAACCAAAGAAATCGACCGCCGTAAAGCCGCAGAAAAGCAAGTGAGTTACCAAAAAACACACGACCAAGGTACAGGCTTTTTAAACCGTTCCGCATTAGAGAAAGTCCTCGATAGCACGTTAGAAACATTGAATCATGAACACGAAGCTCTTGCCGTGATTAACGTAGGATTCAGCAACGCACGAAGCATACAGACAAAATTTGGCTTTGAAGGTTTTGATGAGGTACTCAAAGAATTTCGCTTTCGCTTGGGCCATAACGAAACCAGTTATTTTGTCACGGGTCGACCAAGCTCCAATGACCTTGTGATTGTCGTATCGGGAGAAGATGTCGAAAACAAAGTCCAGAAACTGCTAGAAGATATCACACATGTAAGTGTTGGTAATTTCTACATCGAAGATACCGAGGTCCATTTACACTCTTACATTGGGGTTGTTCAAGCGCACAGAAACAGCCATTCCAAACAACTGCTACAAAACGCTTGCTACGCGATGCTGCTCTGTAAAGAGTCAGGTGAACCCTACAGTTACTTCTGCGAAAGCCATACACAAGAACTCAATAACCATAACCAACTAGAAAGCTACCTACTCCAAGCAGTCAGAAACGACGACTTAATGCTTTATTTTCAACCCAAAGTACTGCCCCATACTCACAAGTGGATCGGTGCCGAGGCCCTACTGCGATGGCGTCATCCAGTATTAGGCGATGTTTCGAATGAGGCTCTCATTCATATGGCAGAACAAAATGGTTTGATATTTGAAGTCGGTTCGTTTGTGCTACGCACCGCCATCGATAAAGCTAAGCAATGGTCTGAGTTAGTGGATAACTTTAAGATTGCCGTTAACGTATCACCCATCCAATTGCAGAACGTTAACTTTGCGGAACAAATTGAACACCTACTTGAAACCTTCCATCTGCCCGCTCACTTTCTAGAACTTGAAGTCACCGAAAGCGCTCTCATTGCTGATGAGGTTGTTGCTCGTAATACATTGAATAAACTTCACAATTTAGGAGTGACACTGTCACTTGATGATTTTGGAACAGGATACGCGTCGTTCAGTTACCTAAAGAAATACCCGTTTGATGCGATTAAAATCGATAAAAGCTTTGTTCAGCAAATGGATAAGTCCGATGATGACCGTGCCATTATTTGTTCTATCATACACATCGCTAAAAAGTTGGAGTTACAAGTCGTCATAGAAGGCATTGAATCCGCCCAGCAAGAACAATTTTTAATTGGAGAAGGCTGCGACATTGGGCAAGGTTTTCTTTATGGCAAGCCTATGCCTTGTAACGAATTTGAGCAAAGTTTGTTTAATCAAAACCTCTTGGGTGGTCAATACACCTATTCTTCCTAAGCATTTGCTTTACTCTGCTTGCGGTGGTTTCTATAATCGCCGCCCGCTTCCAATAAAAAGGCCAATATCTTCATGGATCAGTTGACTGCCACGCTAAAAAAAATCGAAAAGCAGAACTACCGCGCTTACCAGCAAATCAAGGGGCAATACGACTTCGATGATTTCAATCTGTACATTGATCATGTACAAGGCGACCCATACGCTTCTGCTTCTCGCTTGCGTGCAACTCGTGCTTGGTCACTCACTGGCCTTGAATGGCTAAAAGATGAATCTCCAGCTTTCCAACGTGCAGCGCGTGATTTCATTGCACGCAGCTTTGAGCAATTTGCGAAACAAGAGAATACGGTAACTATCTCGCTAAGCGGCCAGACCGTGCTAGACAACACGGCAGTCCTTTTTACTGAAGAAGGTATTGAATTACGTTTCCGCGTGAACCTTCCTGCGGAAGGACGTCAAGTGCTTGGTAAAAAAGCCAATAACATTCTGACTTTCCATCTACCAAAATTCATCCGCCGTGCAACGCTGGAACGTGAGCTAGACAAAGAAGCCTTGTTAGAACACTGCCAAGTGGTGGAAGATCAAGCGGCGCTGCGTGAACAATTGGAAGTGAACAATCTCGTAGCTTTCGTTGCGAATGGAAGCATTCTTCCTCGTATCGCAGGTAACTGCGATCTACCAATGAAAGAAGCGGTCGAATTCAAAGCCCCTGAAGACCTTCAAGTTACACTCCACGCCCCTAACAAAGGCTACGTAACAGGCCTAGGTATTCCAAAAGGCATTACATTGATCGTTGGTGGTGGCTTCCATGGTAAATCAACGTTATTGAATGCAATTGAGCGTTCTATTTACGACCACATTCCAGGTGATGGCCGTGAGTACATTGTTACCGATGCAAACGCGATGAAGATTCGTGCAGAAGACGGCCGTTGTGTTCATCACTTGAACTTGTCGAACTACATCAACCACTTACCAATGAGCAAAGATACCGCCGACTTTTCTACTCAAGATGCATCTGGCTCAACCTCTCAAGCCGCTTGGTTGCAAGAGTCAATTGAAGCCGGTGCAAGCTCACTGCTTATTGATGAAGATACGTCAGCGACTAACTTTATGATCCGTGATGAGCGTATGCAGGCATTGGTTGCAAAAGGTGATGAGCCAATTACTCCCCTTGTGGATCGCATTGGCCAATTACGTAATGAGCTGCAGATATCAACCATTATTGTTATGGGGGGGTCTGGTGATTACTTAGACGTTGCAGACACCGTCATTCAAATGCACGATTACCAAGCGGTTAACGTGACAGAAAAAGCCAAACAAGTGATAGCTCAGCACCCTACTCAGCGTCATAACGAATCTGAAGAGCCTCTGCAAACGTTCCGTCCGCGTGCACTTAATCGTGTCGCGTTAATGAACATTTTGATGGATGGCAAATTCCGCGTAAATGCAAAAGGCAAAGATTCACTTCGCTTCGGTAAAGAGTTCGCTGATTTAAGTGCTTTGGAGCAACTAGAATCCGCGGATGAAGTGAACACCATTGGCTGGCTGTGGTTCCAGTTAGCGCAACTTCCAGGTTGGTGTAACAACCCTGCGAAAGAGATTGATGACATGCTAGTTGGCGAATGGCACGCAAACTTACCTAAGCAAGGCGATCTAGCTAAGCCACGTACGCTTGACGTAATGGCAGCGTTAAACCGCATGCGTAAATCTCAGTTTAAGCCAACCAACTGATTCTATCGTTCAAGAACCTAAAGAAGAATTAAATAAGGCAGCGTTTCAACGCTGCCTTTTTATGTTCAACTGTTTTCTAGTTAACCTGAACTCGGGAT